>JAYQUR010000186.1:0-6857 GCA_038148075.1 Alphaproteobacteria bacterium
GTGTATACGAGCCAGGGCCGGGATATTTTCAGAAGACGGCCCGTTTTTCGGGCCGTTTTTTTTGGGGGGGCGATTTCCAATGAAGGGGGCTCGCGCCGCCCGACACGACGCTAGAGCGAAAAGACCTCTATCTCCCCGTCGCGGCCGCGCACCGCCCGCCGGCCAAGCGCCGTAAGCGCGTCGTGTCGCGACGACAACGCCGCCGTCTCGCCGCTGACGAGAATCGTCGAGCCGTCGCGGCCGGCGTAATCCTTGCAGAACTGCTCCAGCCGCGCGGCGACGTTCACGGTGTCGCCGACCAGCGTGTAGTTCATGCGTCCCGGCGCGCCGATATTGCCCACGATCGCAGAGCCGGTATGGATGCCGATGCGGACGTCGACCGCGTGCTCTCCCCTTTCCGCGCGCCGCGCGTTCTCCGCCGCGACGCCCGCACGAATTGCAGCGGCTGCCCGAAGCGCGCGGTCGACGCCGGGGCCGTCGTCCTCTGGCTCCCAGAAGGCCATAACCGAATCGCCGATATACTTGTCCACCGTGCCGCCTTCCTCCTCGATGCAGCGCGCGAGAATGGTGAAATGGGTGTTCAGCAACTCGGCGGTTTCGGCTGCCGGCATATGCTCCGACAGGGTGGCGAAACCTGCGATGTCGGTGAACATCACCGTTACCGTCTTCTCCTCGGATTCGAACGGCGCATCGCGCTCGATCAGCCGATCGACAAGATCGCGCGGCACGTAGGTTCCGAACCAGCGGAGGCCCGCGGTCATCCGGTTGAATGCGGCCGCCGCATCGTCCAGTTCGCGGAGGCGGCTCGGGCGCAGGCGCGGCACGTTCTCGAGATCGAGCTCCGCAACCGCCTGGGAGCCCGCGGCGAGTTGGCGGATCGGCGCGCTCACGCGGCGTCCCAGAATTACGGCGCCGAGCACGCAGAGGATGATGACGGCGATCGCGGCAAAGCCCGACCAGGCCAGCCGGTTGAACTCGACACCGAGACCGTCGTCGGGCCCGGCGTAGATCCCGACGAGCAGTGGCGTGTCGCCGAACTCGGTCATTTCGCGGTAGAGGAAGATATGGGCCTCTCCGTCGATCCGGACTGCATTACCCCTGGTTGCGGCATCGAGCTGGATTGGCAACCGCCCGCGGTCTTCCGTATTCCAGATATTGGCGAGTATATCGTCTCCGACCTGGTTCAGATGCGGCAGCGGAACGTCCGGTTGGCGCACATAGCCGCCCGCGGCCATGTTCGAATGGGCGAGGACGTGATCGCGTCCGTACAGGATGAACCGGTTGCCGGTCAGCGGTCCGCCCGACGAACGGGCGATGAAGCGGGACAGCGCGTTGACGGCGACACCCGCCACCAGAACGCCACGGAACGTGTCGCCTTCCCATATCGGCGTGCGGACGGAAATGACCGTCGTTTTCTGCCGCTCGAGCCATATCGGCCGGCTCCAGTATGTTGTTCGGTGCTCACGTGCTTCGGCGAGGCTGGCCGCGAACAGAGGTGTCGCAGCGAGCGCGGCGTACGGTAACCGGCCGACGCCGCGGCGCACGCGGATATTGCGCCCGTCGGGATGGATATAGGCCATGCCGAAAACCTGCTCGACCCCCGCCATCGCGGTCAGCAAGGCATTGGACATATCTTCGGTGTCCTCGGTGTCGATCCGGTTGGCGTTGATCAACTCGGCGACATAGGCGTTCGTCGTCTTGACCGGATTGAGCTGGCGGCGCGTTTCGCGAACCAGAGAAAGCATGGCGAGGCGTGCGTTGTCGGCGAGCAGCGAGCGGGTGTTCTTCTGGGCGCTCCACATCGAGATCGCGAGCACCACGATCATGCCCGCGACGATCAGCGCGCCGAATCCGAAAACCAGCGCGGTCGTGATCGAGGGCTTCAGCCGTTTTCTGTTTTCCGCCGCCATCGTTCCTCGCCCTATCGCCGCACACCGCCCGTGCCGCTGCGTTCGCCGTCAACTATGATACACGCAGGGATTCGGAAAAACCGGCGAGACCATGCTCGATACGATCATCTCCGGCGGGCAGACCGGCGTCGACCGCGGTGCGCTCGATGCGGCTCTCGACGCGAATTTCCCATGCGGCGGCTGGTGCCCGCGCGGCCGCAGGGCGGAGGACGGGCGCATCGACGACCGCTACCCGCTCGTCGAAACGCCGTCCGCGGCCTATCGCGATCGCACCCGGCGCAATGTAGAGGAATCCGACGGCACGCTGATCCTGTCGCCGTTCGAACTGTCCGGCGGCACGTTGCTGACTGCCCGTCACGCAATCAGGATCGGCAGACCACTGCTCGAAATCCGGCTCGACGGGCTCGACCCGCCGGGCGGCGACGCGGCGCTGGACGAGATTTGCGGCTGGCTCGCGAGCTTTTCCGGCGGCCGGATGAACGTCGCCGGACCGCGCGAAAGCGGTGCGCCCGGCATTCAGGAGACTTGCCGGGCGCTGATTGCGCGCCTCATTTCCCGAACGTCACGGTCTTGACCCGTTCGCCCGCCTTGAGGCCCTCGGAGTCCGACAGCCCGTTGAGAACGCGGAACCGCTCGATGCGGAAATCGTCGAACGGCATCCGGTTCGCGAAGCCCGAGACGGTGTCGCCGCGCCTCACGGTCTCGACGTCGATAACGAGCGGTTTCAGCTTCTCGGCCTCGGCTTCTTCCAGTTTCCGGAAGCTGGCGGTCGTCCCTTCGAAGCCCTCTGCCAGCGCGGCTGCTCCGTTTCGCGGCGACAGGAAGAGGAACCGGTAGATCGTCTTGTCGTCGAAACGGTAGGCGACGAGTTTCGCGTCGAACGAGCCCGCATTCGTCCGGGCGATCGCGCGCGCCGTCGCGGCTTCCAGGCCGTTGATCGTCCGGGTCTGTACGTCGCGGAGCGATTTTCCCCGTCCCCAGACATTTTCCATGTAGGACCGGATCGAGCCGCGATAGGATTTTTCGGCGCGATCGAAGATCAGCCGGGATTTGTCGGGGCCGAACGCGAGCACCGCCGACTTCGTGTTGAAGACGCTGAATTTCTTCGGCACCTCGAACGCGAACCGCAGTTGGGGGTGAAAGAAGTTGCGCCCGTGCAGGAAACCCTGCGACGGGTCGTCGCCGAACAGCATGCCGTCGATTTTCGTCAGATATTCGTCCCTCCCGACGCGTGCATTGCGGACGGCGACCTTCGCCGCCAGTCCTTCCGCGCGGACGACGCGGGCCGCCGGCGCCGGGTGGGTCGCGAGATAATTGAACTGATCGATCGATTCCGGGTCTTCGCCGCGCCGCGTCATCTCCAGCCGCGAATGGGCGCGCAGCTTCCGCAGGAAACCGGCCATTGCGCCCGGGTCGTATCCCGCCCGGGTAAGGTAGCGCACCCCGAGACCGTCGGCTTCGTATTCGTGTTCCCGCGAAAAGCTCTGGAGGACCGTCACGGCGCCGAGTTGCCCCGCCTTGGCGCCGGCCTCGCCGCCGAGGATTCCCGCCGCGAGAACCCCTATGCCCGCGATCAGGCTGCTGCCGTAGCGGCGCGCATGGTGGAGCGCGGCGACATGGCCGATTTCGTGAGCCAGCACGCCGGCGAGCTGAGCCTCGTTGTCCGCCAGCGTCACCAGGCCGCGCGTCACGTAGATATAACCGCCCGGCGTCGCGAACGCGTTTACGATATCGGAGTTGAGCAGCGTGAAAGTGAAGTTGATATCCTTGCGATCGGATACACGCGCGAGCTTCTGGCCGAGCCCGTCGACATACGCCTGAAGGTCCTCGAAGCTGTATTCGCCGCTGAACTCATCGATGATCTTCGGATGGTTCTCGCGCCCGATCTGCCGTTCTTCGGCGGCCGTCAGGCCGCCCGTGAACACGGTCGATCCCGTCGCCGGGTTCCGGGCGCATCCGCTCAACAGGCCGGCCAGCACCGGCAGGACGAGAAGAAGGGCGACGGCGCGTTTCGGGGTCATGGCAAGCTCGGTACCTCTAGCTGTTCCGGGTGGGTCAGACGCAGCATCGCACCGTTGCGGCGATTCAGCCACCCGCGCACCCGGACGGATTTGCCGCGGAGCGATTTCAGGTCGGGAACGGTCCCGCGAAAACGGTGCGCGTCGCGTGCCGATACCGACACGGTAAAATCGGTCCGCCAGTCCTTTCCGAAATTCAGGTAGGTCGTCCCGCGGACGGTTGCAACGTCCAGGGGTACTCCCTCGACGATCTGGAAGGTTCCGATCGCCGCGATCGTGTCGTCCGGCGTGCGGATCCGGTACCAGTCGAGCGCCCAGATGCCGGCGCGCCTTTCGCGCGCCTCGCGTTCCGCCGCATACAGCTCTGCGGCCCGCGAAACGTTGTCGGGAAAGGTGTAGACGCGGGCGAGACCTCGCCGCAGCATCTCGCCTTGCAGCCAGACGCCGTCGGTCTCCACATGGGCGAGCAGGCGGCGCCAGCGGTCGACGCGGCGTCCGCCGTAATGCAGCCTGACCGCGCGCCCTGCCGCCAGCGCCGCGAGGGCGCTTTTCGCCTCCTCGCCCAGCGGCCAGGCCTTGAAGCCGGGACGGCCGAGCGGAATCTTCGGCGCCTGGATGCCGGTCAGCCGCACATGCGCGCCGTTCTCGAGGACCAGCGTGTCGCCGTCTATTATCCGCGCGACACGGCCGTCGGAAACCGGCTCCGGCGTGCGGTCCGGAAGTCCGTCGGCCGTCGCATGGCCGCCAAGGGGCGCCGCGAACAGGGCCAGCAGGGCGAACGTCGCCAGGATGTATCGGTGCGTGCGGATCGGGCGGCTCCCGGGTTGCCTACGGTCGAAGCGCCGGTAATATAGCGCAATGCCTTCCAGCGTTCCGGTCCGGTCGTCTCGGGCCGATCGTCGCGGGAAGGTTTCGTCATTACGGAGTCCGCGTTGGCCGACCGGCCCCTCAGAGAGCAGCTCTATCCTCCGATCGAGCCCTACGAATCCGGCATGCTCAAGCTCGACCGGACGCACGAGATGTACTGGGAGCAGTCGGGCTATCCCGGCGGCGTGCCGGTGCTGTTCCTGCACGGCGGCCCGGGTGCCGGAGCGACCGCGATTCACCGGCGCTTTTTCGATCCGTCGACTTTTCGCGTCGTGATTTTCGATCAGCGCGGCGCCGGCCGGTCGCGGCCGCGCGGCGCGCTCGCGGACAATACGACCCAGCATCTCGTCGAGGATATCGAGGAGCTGCGCGAACATCTCGAGATCGAGAAGTTCCTGCTGTTCGGCGGCTCCTGGGGTAGCACGCTTGCACTCGCCTACGCCCAGGCCTATCCGGACCGCTGCATCGGCCTCGTATTGCGCGGCATCTTTCTCGGCACGCCGCACGAAATCGACTGGTTCCTCTACGGCATCCGCAACGTGTTCCCGGAAGCGTGGCGCGATTTCGTCGCGCCGCTGCCGGAGGACGAACGCGACGACCTGCTCGCCAACTTCTACCGGCGGCTGACATCCGACGAGCCGGCCGAGTATCAGCCCGCCGCCCGCGCGTGGAGCCGCTACGAGGGCGCCTGTTCGACGCTGCTGCCGAGCCCCGAGACCGTTGCCGCCTTCGGCGAGGACGACATGGCCTATGCGCTCGCCCGCATCGAGACCCACTATTTCGTAAACGACTGCTTCCTCGACGACGACCAGCTTCTCGACGGAGTGTGCAAGGTCGAGCACCTGCCGTGCACGATCATCCAGGGCCGCTACGACATGATCTGCCCGATCGCGACGGCCGAGGCGCTGCATCGCGCGTGGAAGGGCTCCGAATTCATCGTCGTGCCCGATGCCGGCCATTCGGCGATGGACGCCGGCATTCGCGCTGCCCTGGTGCGTTCGACGGAGCAGTTCAAGCGCGCACTCGGCGATTGAGCCCGCGGAGGGCCGCCGCCCCGTTTCCAATCCGGCGGAAAGGGCCTAATATCCGCCACGATGCGATTTCGACCCGGGGAAAACCGGGCAGTATCGGGGGTGCCGCCGCGTGAAAACCATCATTCTGTCCGGTCGATACACGGCCGTTCGTCTTGTGGCGCTGGGAGCGCTTCTCCTTTCGCCGTTCCTGTCGACGACGGCAGCGCTGGCCGACGACCCGCCGTTTCTCACGGTGGGTTTGGGCTGGTACGACGTGAACCGCCAGGTCGACGAGGCGACCGAGTTCCGCGCCGAATACCGGCACGACGAGAAGATCTGGGTCGTCAAGCCGTTCGCCGGGCTGATGGGTACCACCGACGGCGCCGTCTACGGCTACGGCGGGTTCCTGATGGATATCTTCTTCGGCCGCCGCATCGTACTCACCCCCAGCCTCGCCGCCGGCTACTATTCGGACGGCAACGGCCGCGACCTCGGCCATGCGGTCGAGTTCCGCTCGTCGATCGAGCTCGCCTACCGCTTCGACGACCGCTCGCGCCTCGGCGTCGCGTTCTATCACCTGTCGAACGCGCATCTCGGCAGCAGCAACCCGGGCACCGAAATCCTCGGCGTCGTCTACTCGATCCCGCTGGGACCGGGGAGCTAGGCGAAGACCGAAGGTCTTTGCCCTCGGGCAGCGTTTCTCACGACGATATTCAAAAGAGATTGTTATCCTCGGGTCTGACCCGAGGATCCACAGATCAGCCGCGCGATGTATGCCATGGACCCTCGGCTCAAGGCCGAGGGTGACGAATGAGCCGAGGGAAATCTCCGTGCGCTGGAACTACCGCCCCGTAACCCTTCCGTTGCGCCCGGCCGCCCGCCGCGCTACATGACGGGCGTGGCCCCGTAGCTCAGCAGGATAGAGCATCAGATTCCTAATAAAAAGATCCTGTATAGATTGTTGAAAATAAAAGGAAAAATAGTTCGAAAAAATTAAGTAAATGATTAGTAAATTGTCCGAGGATCGGTTTTTGGGGTGATCGAGGGTC
>JAYQUR010000187.1:0-6771 GCA_038148075.1 Alphaproteobacteria bacterium
GCTCGAAGGCGCATCGCGCGTCGTTATGAACCAGTTCTTCGAACGCCTGGCGCGGCAGGTGGACGGCGGCAGCGTGGCGGAACCGTCTTTATGGCGACGGCTACTGCGCGCGATCGGCCTCGCCAAATGAACGAAGCGAGTAGCAGGAAAGGGACATCGAAATGAGCGGCGAGAAATTCCGCTAGGTCGTGACCATTCACGGCACCAACGTCACCATCGAGAAGGCGCAATCGCCGATCGAGAATCTCGGGATTTCCTCGGGCGCCGACCTGTTCAAGTTCCTCAGCGTCCTCGATCCGAATTTCCGGCCGGAGAACTACGACAAGGCCGACGGCTCGCCGCTGCGCCTTTTCGACGCCGACGGCGTAAAGGTAGACGTCTCCAAGCGCAGCAAGGAAGACATGGGTTTCTGGCACTGCAACGTCGATTACAACGAGATCATCTTCATCTTCCGCGGCGCGCTGCGCTGGGAGACCGAAATGGGTACGGTGACGATGCACGAAGGCGACATGATGCTGATCCCCAAGGGCATTACCCACCGATCCATGCTGTGCGAGGACTCCCTCGAGGAGAACATCCTCATCGAGCTGAAAATTCGCGAAGAGCTGACCTTTACGGGCGGCGACTGAAGGTTATCGAGTAACGCGGCATGAAACCGAAACCGTTCGATTACGTCAGGGCGGAAAGCGCCGAAGAAGCGATCGCAATTCTCGCCGACGCCGGCGAGGACGCGAAGCTGCTGGCCGGCGGCCAGTCGATGATCGCGATGCTGAACCTTCGGTTGGTCGATCCCGGGATTCTGGTCGACGTGTCGCGCATCGACGACCTCGATTACGTCGAGGAATCGGGCGACATGCTGGAGATCGGCGCGGCGGCGACGCAATCGTCGTTGCAGGGATGGCCGGGTCTGGCCGAGCGCCTGCCGCTGCTCGACCGCGCGATCCCGTATCTCGGCCATTTCCAGACGCGCAACAAGGGTACCGTCTGCGGCTCTCTCGCCCATGCCGATCCTAGCTCGGAGCTGCCGCTGTGCCTTGCCACGCTGGGGGGCGAGGTCGTCCTCGGCTCGACGGGGGGCGAACGGGTCGTTGCGGCCGGCGAATTCCAGACGGGCATGCTGTCGACGGCACGCGCGGACGACGAGATGATCCTTGCGGCACGGTATCCCTTCCGAAAGAAGGGCGAGGGTTTCGCCTTTACGGAAATGGCGATGCGCCGCGGCGACTTCGCCATCGTTGCGCTGGCCGCCGTCGCCACCTCGGACGGTCTGCGCCTCGGCGTCGGCGGCGTCGCCGATCGTCCGACGGTCCGCGACTGGCCGATGCTGGAAGGCGACGCGCTGGACGACGCTCTGAATGCCTTTGCCTGGGAACTCGGCGGCCAGGACGACGCCCATGCAACCGCGCGCTACCGCCGCGAACTCGTCCGCCGGCTCGGCCGGCAAGTTCTCGAGGAGGCCAAGTCGTGCCGAAACTGAACCGCGACGCCCGTCATCCGATCACGCTGACGGTCGACGGCAGGTCCGTCACGGGCTACGCCGAGCCGCGCATGCTGCTGAGCGATTTTCTGCGCCAGGAAGCGGGCGTCCGCGCCGTCCATGTGGGGTGCGAACACGGCGTGTGCGGCGACTGTACGATTCGGCTCGACGGCAAGGCCGTGCGATCCTGCCTGACGCTGGCCATGCAGGCCGACGGGCGGATCGTGGACACCGCCGAAGGGCTGGCCGAACCGGGCGAACTGAACGATCTGCAGCGGGCGTTCCGCCGCCATCACGGGCTGCAATGCGGCTATTGCACGCCCGGCATCCTGATGTCGGCGTCGGATTATCTCGAACGGACGCCGCAGCCCGACGAAGAGGACGTGCGGGACATGCTGAGCGGCCACCTCTGCCGTTGCACCGGATATGCGGGTATGGTCGACGCCATCCTCGACGTCGCGGACGAACGGGCTCGGCCCGACGAAACCGGTTAAACACGAGAAACAGTAGAAGCTGACGGGAATAGACATGACATTCGAACTGCCGGAGACGACCGACGCGTTCGGCCTCACAATGGACGACGGGGCCGAACTGTCGGTCCGGCGGCATGGCAAGGCCGACGCCGACGTGCGCCTGGTCGTCAGCCACGGCAACGGCTTCGCGGTCGACGGCTATCTGCCCTTCTGGGGTCCGCTGACCGAGGATTTCGATGTCGTCGTATTCGATTTCCGCAACCACGGCCGCAATCCCCACTCGGACCCGGCCAATCACAACTACGCGCAGATGGCCCGGGACGTCGACCGTGTATTCCATGGCATCCGGGAACGGCTGGGCGAAAAGACCACCGTCGGTATCGTCCATTCCATGTCGGCCCGCGCCTCGATGAAGCACGCCGTCGAAATCGGCTTTCCGTGGGATGCGCTGGTGCTGTTCGATCCGCCCAACGTGCCGCCCACGGATCATCCGGTCTACGAGGTGATGGAGGGCTTCGAGCTGCTACTCGCCAACTGGGCGCTCGAACGGCGCGACCGGTTCGCGGATCCATCGGAGCTTGCGGCGGAATACGCCGGGACGCGGGCGCACAGCACCTGGGTCGAAGGCGCGCACGAGACGATGGCCAGCGCGGTTTTGCGGAAAAACGAGGAAAAGGGCGACTGGGAGCTCTCCTGCCGGCGCGAGCTGGAATCGGCGATCTACAAGGCGGCGCTGTCGCTCAATCTGTGGCCGACGGCGAAAGAGTTCGGCGGGCCGGTCAAGCTGATCGGCGCCGATCCCGAGAACAAGTACGCCCCCGCGCCCGCCTTCGCGAACCGCGCGCTCGGCGAGGAGGGCGGATACGATTACGGCACCGTTCCCGGCACCGGGCACATGCTGCAGATCCAGCGGCCGGCGGAATGCCGGGAACTGATGTTCGACTTCTTGCGGAAACACGGCATCATGTCGTGATGCAGGCGCGTTGAGCGGCGCACGACTTGATCCCGGTCAAGACGAAGCTGCGGCGGCACGATACAATTCATCGCAGATCAGGAGGGAAGCACAACATGGCCTATACGTTGGAAGAGTTCTGCGCGGATACGCGGTCCGCGATCCAGTCCAAGAAGGGCGCGGACGCGCACGAAACCGTCCGGCAGAACCTCGAGAAACTTCTTTCGAACAAAGACTTCGTCGCGGAGAATTGCGGCCCGGACGCGGAACCCGGCATCCGCACGATCTATCGCGACGAAGACACCGATTTTAACGTGCTGGTTCACGTCTACCCGGAGGGCAAGAAGGGCCCGCCGCACGACCACGGCACGTCCTGGGCGGTCTACGGCCAGGCGGCCGAATATACCGACATGACGGGCTGGCGCCGCCTGGACAAGGGCACGGGCACCGAGAACGCCGAAATCGAGCCGGTTTCGACCGTCCGCCTCGAGCCGGGCATGGCCGGCAAGTTCGAGGTCGGCGAGATCCACTCGATCGAGTTTCCGGCAGGCGCGCGTTTCGTGCGCGTGACGGGCACCGACCTCGACGCGATTCCGACGCTGCGTTTCGATCCGCAGGCGGGCACCGCGGCCGTCGGCAGCCGCCTCTGACGTCGACTATTCGGCGGCTTCGGCGAACGGCATGGTGATCGTGGCGTCGTCGGCGAGCAGCGCCGGCGGCGCACAGTAGGTCGGATCGGCAGCCTCGCGCTCGATCATCGCTTCCAGCAGACGCCGGCCGGTCACCGGCCCCTTGTCGACCTTCACCGGCAATTGCGGGACGGCCGGGAAATTCTCGGCCTCCAGCGCCTTCTGCTGGAGCCGGAGCAGTCCCCGGTCTTCCCGGAAGGTATGATATGTCGCCTTGAAGATCCCCTCGTCGAGGTCGGCATCGTCGATGCGGAAATTGCGCGCGACGCTCCAGATATAGTGCGATGTGCTATCGGTCTCGGGCGTGATGATGTGGATCGGCCGGACAATGAAATGGTCCGTCCGCCGGTCCGTGCCGACGCCATGGAAGGCGGCCTCGGTCATGTTGAAACCGGGCGCCATGTAGATCGCGATCTGCCAGCGGTTGATGGGCCCGTCATGCCCCTGAAGCAGCGCGAAGAACGGCGGCGGCTCGATACCGGGCATTTCGCGATGGACGCGCACCACGCGGTCGTCGACGACCGTGGTGACGGCGGGCGAATCCGCGACCGCCTGGGCGCCGATCGTATGCTTGTGGATGAACGTCTCGTGCGACAGGTCGAGCAGGTTGTCGTTCACCAGCTTGTAATTGCACTCGAAGTGCAGATAGCCGGTCACCGAATTCCAGCCGGGCGAGCCCATCCAGTGCATATCGGGAACGAGATTCTCGTCGGCAAGCTCGGCCGCACCCATCCAGATCCAGATCAGGTTGTAGCGCTCGACAACGGGAAAGGTCCGGACGCGAACGCTCTTCGGCGGCGTCTCCTGGCCCGGCACATAGGAGCAGGTCCCCGTTCCGTCGAACCTCAGCCCGTGATAGCCGCACTGAACGTGTCCGTTCACGATCTCGCCGGTGGACAGCGGCACGAGCCGGTGCGGGCACCGGTCCTCGAGCGCGGACACGGCGCCGTCGGCGTTGCGCCAGACGATCACCGCCTGATTGAGAACGGTACGCGCGAACAGGGCGTCGGTTATCTCGTGCGCGTGCGCTACGACGTACCAGCAGGTTAGCGGCCATTTGCTATCGGGCATGGGGTTTCCTCCCTCGGTTGCCGCAGCATATCACCGGCATTCCGGCGAGAGAACGGGTCGCGCCGGAAGCGCGGCCCGAAACGACGGCGGCGCAGGGAAGGCCTTGGCATCGCGCGACGGGGCCTTAAGTTAGGGATATCGCGCACTACTCGAGCGTCTCCGAACGGCCGCGCAGCGGACATGACCGATATCTCTGTAACGACGACGGCATCGCCACCCCGCGCCCGGCTACAGGCGGAATTCGGATTTCTGTTCGTTGCCGTTCCGGTTGCGCACGTCGTCTTCTTCGAGACGTTCGGGCCGTTCCTGCCGCTCGACTTCGTGTTCGTGGCCGCCGCGGCGCTGCTCGCCGTAACGCCCGGCTATCGGTGGATTTCGATGGTCGACATACGCCGGCCGGGGCGCTGGCTACCGCTGACCGTCGCGCTATCGGCGATTTGCGCTGCGGCGACGCTGGGGATCGCGATGCTGCTCGTCCCCGAACGCATGTTCGATTTCCCCCGCTACAATCCCGACCGCTTTCTGCTCGTCATCTCGCTCTATCCGTTCCTGTCGGTGCTGGGTCAGGAAGTCGCCTACCGCCTGCTTTTCTTCAAACGATATCGCGTGCTCTTCGCGAATGACTGGACGGCGATCGCGGCCAGCGCCTTCGTTTTCGCACTGGCGCACGCGTTCTACTTCAACTGGGTCGCCGTAATCCTGTCCTTCGCGGGCGGGTTCGCCTTCGCCTGGGCCTATGTCAGGACCGGTTCGTTCCCGGCGGTCTGGATTTTCCACAGCATCGCCGGACAGGTTCTGTTCGCCTCGGGCCTCGGCGTCTACTTCTACCACGGCGCAATTCCACGCTAGGAGCTTGCCGCGCGAACCGGCTCACGAGCCGTGAGTCGACTCGTGGAACAGCCGTTCGGGCGCGAACGGCGCATCGATCAGCCGCTGGTCGTGCGAATAGCCGATGAAGGCTTCCAGATTTGCACGGTTCGCGGCGAGGCCGTTGGGCCACGGATCGTCGAAGACGCTTCGCTCGCGCTCGTAATATTTCCGGCCGTCGACGAGCAGCGAATAGTTCGAATCGTCATAGAAGCCGTAGGCCTGCCGGTTCGCTTCCTCGAACATCGGCATCAGCGCAGCCGGCAGGTCCGGACGCTGCTCGACCAGTTCCCGCCTGATTGCGAACAGATGCATGATCGGGAAGTATCCGTGCTTTCCGAAATAGCGGACCTCTTCCGCTTCGGGATCCTCGAATAGGCGGCGGTAGCGATCAGGCCGCGCCAGCATGGATTTACGCGGCTGCGGCGAAATAAGCGCGTCGATCTCGCCGTCGCACAGCATCATTCCCATGTCCTTGCCGGCGGGCATCGCCTCGACGGAAACATCATCGCCGAGCTCGACGGGGATCACCTCCGGCTTCATGCAGACCCAGTTGATCTTCTCCCACGCGACGCCGTAGTCGCGCTTGAGATCTCCCTTTGCAAGGACCGACAGGGTCACCTGGAACGCGTGAATGCCCACGCGGCGGCCGATCAGGTCGGCCGGCTCCCGGATATCCGTGTCCGCATTCACGTAGATCTGCCCGGCGCTGAAGAAGCGACGCGGAAAGACGGGAATGCCGACAAGCGGGAGGTCGGGATTGCGCGCGACCGCCATGATGAAACTCGACAGCGACACCTCGGCGACATCGAATTCAAGGCCGTTCAGCATCCGCTCGTGCCGCTCGCCGCCGTCGCGGAACGGCGTGCTCTCGCCGACCTCGAGCGGAACGATGGAAACCCCTTCGGGCGGCTCCACCGTACCCATGAAGAAGGGCACATGCCGGTCGTAGCGATTGAGCGCGAGCGAAAGTTCCATGGTTTTCCTCCCTGAATACCCTCAGGGAAACTGTGCACATTAAGCCGCCGCTGTACAGACGACGCCCGCGACCGCTAAGCTTTTCGAACCTGGCACATGCCGGATTGGGGAGAGAAATGATGGAACCGCTGATCGGGCGATCGGTTCCCCGCCGCGAGGATTTTCGCTTTCTGACCGGCGCGGGTCGTTTCGCGGACGACATCGATATCGAGGGCCAGGCATATGCCTGTTTCTTGCGCTCGCCGCACGCCCACGCCCGGGTGC
>JAYQUR010000188.1:0-6761 GCA_038148075.1 Alphaproteobacteria bacterium
GTCGAAACCTCCTGCTTGATCAGTTCCATCGGAAACAGCGGCGCGAGGTCTTCGGGGCCGATCGGCTGGCCGGTGCCCGGATGCAGCGGCGGCGCCATCGGCTCCGGCAGGTCGGCCATGATGTTGTACCAGTGGGTGGGGATATCCTTCTCTTCGAGAAGATATTTAACGGTGTCCGACATGCGACTGCCTCCGCTCAAACGGTTGTTATTTCAAGCTTCAAAGATCGCCCATTTCGCGGGGCAGGTAAAGGGCGGGTCCCCTAAAACGCCGCCCGCATTTCCCGCCGCGTGGCCTCGTCCGGCATCGGGCCGTCCGCGGCCGCCAGCAGGTCCGCCATGTGGTCGGGATTGGCCGTGCCGGGGATGGCGCAGGTCACTGCCGGGTGCGAAATCACGTATTTCAGGCAGTATTGCGCCCAGCTCTCGCAGCCCAGTTCCGCCGCGAGGGAAGGCAACGGCCGGCCCCTCAGGCGCGACAGCAGCCCGCCGCCGCCGAACGGCACGTTGATCAGGGTCGCGATGCCGTTGTCGAGGCAGAACGGGAAGATCTCGTCCTCGGCGTCCGGTTCGTCGATCGAATGGCAGAACTGCAGGAAATCGACCTTTTCGGCGCGCACCGCGTCCATCAGATCGTCGAAAGCGTGCGGCCGGTAATGCGTGTAGCCGAGATAGCGGATCCGTCCCTCCGCCTTCCAGCCGCGCATCGTCTCCAGTTGCGTCCGCCAGTCGACGAGATTGTGGATTTGCATCAGGTCGACCGTGTCGGTGCGGAGCAGGCGGAAGGAATCCTCCATCTCGGCGATGCCGGCGGCGCGGCCGCGGGTCCAGACCTTGGTGGCGATGAAGGCTTCGTCCCGGCGGCCCATGTCGGCGAGCAGGTCGCCCGCGACGCCTTCGGCGCGGCCGTACATCGGCGAGGAATCGACGACCGCGCCGCCGCCGTCGAGCAGCGTTTCGAGGACGGCGCGCCGCGGTGCGCGCTCTGCGTCGCCCCTGCCGATATCGAAGCCCCGCCAGGTGCCGAGGCCGACGACGGGGATTTCCTCGCCGGTGGAGGGAATGGCGCGTTTGAACATGGCCCGACGTTAGCGCATCGGGAAATCGGGCGCGACCCCGGCGCTACTTGGCGGCGAGATCGCTCCGGATCCCGGGCCAGTTCTTGTCGGCCTTCGAAATATTGACCGGCACGTCCTGCTGCCACTGCTGCTGAACGCCTTTCGAATAGTTCAGGTACAGCTTGCCGTCGACGATCTTCCACGCGTCGGGGTCGATCTTGGCGGTGTAGCCCTGCGAAACGGCCCAAGCGCAGAATCCCCCGTACTGCGGGGCGTATTTCTCCGGCATTGCCCTGAACGCGTCGCGATGGGCGGCGCTGGCGAACTGCCACTTGGTGCTGCCCCACTCGTAGGAGAACTCGGACTTGCCCTCGACGGGCTTGCCGTCGGTGAAGTAGGCGACGACGTCGTAGCCCTTCACAGCGGTGCCGCCGAACAGACCGCCTTCGTACCAGACCGAGCCCGCCGCGGCCGGGCCCGCGGCAAGCAATCCCGTCACGACGGCGACAAGGGCGAGCGAGCGCTTGAACAATGTCAGGGTGGATTGAGTCATGTCGGCCTCCTGCTGTTCCGTGCGTGAGATAAGCAGCGGGAACGTCCGAGGCCAATAACGTTTGCGTTAGCCCCCGCCCGCTCGCGTAACATGGGCGGATGACGACCGATCTCGATACCGCCCTGGCGCCGCTCGGCCTGTTCGTGCGCAGCGGGTTCCGCTACTCGGCGGACGACGCGCCCGATGGCCTGCCGGCAGGCGCGCCGCGCGCGGGCACGCTCGTCCTCGTCGGCAATGCGGGATCGGCGATGTGGGAATCGTTCATCGGAAACGCCGACCGCGAGGCGCGAAACCCGCTCGACAGCTGGCTCCGGCCCGCCCTGGAGCGCATCGCGTCGACTGCAGGGGCGACGGCGCTGTTCCCGAACGACGGCCCGCCCTTCGTTCCCGTCCACGACTGGGCGATGCGGGCGGAACCGGTCTACCGGTCACCCATCGGAATCCTCATCCATCCCGAGTTCGGCCTGTGGCACGTCTACCGCGCGGCGTTTCTGTTCGATCGCGACGTCGAGCTGCCGCCGCGGCGCGAAACCCCGTCGCCCTGCGAGGCGTGCGAGCGCAAGCCGTGCCTGACCGTGTGCCCCGCAGACGCCTTCAGGCCGGACCGGTTCGACGCGGAATCCTGCGTCGGGCATGTCGAGAGTGCGAACGGGGCGAGTTGCCGCGACCGGGGCTGCCTCGCGCGGCGGGCCTGCCCCGTCGGGCGCGACTATCTCTATCCGCCCGAGCAGCAGGCGTTTCACACCGCCGCGATGGCACGCGCGGTCGGAAAAGGGATCGGTGCCTGATAAGGCCGGTTAGCTGCGCGAGCGGTCGAAGCTGGCCCACGCCATGTTGACGGCCTGCTCGATCTCGACGCCCTGGCGGAGCTCGTCGTACATCGCGTCGCCGACCAGCCGCCACAGGTCGCGGCTCAGCCGACAGACGGCATCGAACGCGCTGCGCGTGTCCATGTGGCCGGGATCGAATCCGTACTCGTCGGCCCATTCGAGGATGTCGTCGCAGGACTCGAACTCGGCCGCGACGGCGCCCAGATAACGCAGCGCGTCGGGCAGGCTGGGCGGGCCCTCGCCGGGCGTGCTGGTGTAGTGGAACTCCATCTCGTGCGTCCGGCCCCTGAGCGAGCAGAGATAGTGATCCGCATCGTCCGGAATTTCGTCCGGATGCAGATCGGGGTTGGCGTCGGCCCGTTTCGAGCCGATGGCGAGTTCGCCCCGCGTGATGAAGCTGTTCAGGTTCATGGCGGCGGAACCTACCCGATTTGCCGCCGCCGCGTATAGTGCCGAAACGCCCCGGGACCGCATGTTTTTTCGGTTCCGGCCCGCATCCGCGAAAGCGGAACTATACGCCCTACCGGTTCTTGACCATCTGCCAGACGAACCGGGCGACGACGATGGGCACGACGACGGCGGCCCCGATCAGGATGTAGTCCCACAGACCGCCGAAGACAGACGCGCCCCACTGGTAAAGGTCCTGCGAAACGCCCCACAGGCTGTTCCAGAAGTCGCCCGGCGTAACGCCCAGCGCCGACAGGACGACGCCTACGATCAGGCACCAGATGACGATCTTCAGGATCCAGCGGAATGAAATTCGTTGTGCGGCCATTTCACGTTCCGGTTTCGATCCGTTCTGGATAGCACGAATCGATTCGGATCGCTCTGCCCGATCCGGAGCGGTTAAAGTCGACGCCGACCCATGATCGACCTGCCCGAACCCCTCGAGATCGCATGCGCCCGCATGGATGACGGCGCCGTCATTCTGCTGCGGCGCTACGGTATGGCCGGTGCACCGCGGGTCGTGCTCAGCCACGGTAACGGCTGCGCGATCGATGGCTATTATCCGTACTGGAAACAGCTCCTGGCGGATTTCGACGTCGTCGTGTTCGATTTCCGGAACTGCGGGCGCAATCCCGTTGTGCCGGGCCCGCATGGCTACGACCGCTTCCTGCTTGATCTGGCGGCGGTCTACGATGCGATCGACGATACCTTCGGCGCCGCGCCGCAGATCGGCGCTTTCCATTCCATGTCGGCTCGCGCCAATCTCAGGTTCGCGCTCGACGGCCACCGGCGACTCGACGGTCTGATCGTGTTCGACCCGCCGATGGTGCCGCCCGAGGATCATCCGCTTCACGAACGGATGCATCGGGAGGAGCGCGTGCTGCGCCGTTGGGCGGAGACCCGGCCGGACCGGTTCGAGGATCCCGGAGATCTTTCGGATTTGTTCCGCAGGTCGCGGATGCTTTCCGGCTGGGTCGAGGGCGCTTACGAGCTGATGGCGCGCGCGGTCCTGCGCCGGGAAGGGGAGGACGGCGGATGGCGTCTCGTTTGCGACCGCGCACGCGAAGCCGAGGTTTACCGACAGAACGCCTCGCTCGATTTCTGGCCGTGGGCGGATGCCTTTCCGATGCCGGTCTTCTGTATCGCCAGCGATCCTGACGGCGATATCCCGTCCGCGCCGGGCCAGGCGTGCCGGGCTCTGCGCGACGAGCGCGGGTGGGCCTACGAATGCGTGCACGGAACAGGCCATTTCCTGCAGATCCAGGAACCCGAGATATGCGCCGCATTCACCCGCGACTTCGTGCGACGGACGGTATTCTAGCCGTCGACGGCGATCCGGAAGCAGAACGGCGACTTTACGCCGCCGGCGGAGACCCGGTTCTCGCCGGCCGCCAGCGGCGCGGCATCCGTACCGAGCTCGCGACCGATGGCGTTGCCGTTTACGACGGTCCCGAGATAGCTGCCCTGGTCGACCACCCAGTACCGACCGCCTTCCCTGACGACCGAGAAATGCACCCGCGAAAGACGGTAGGGCGCTGTGTCTTCGAGCTGGAGAGATACGATCTCGCTGGTAGGCGGGTCGGAGGGACCGAGCGCGCGCCCCACGACGAACGGCAAGACCATGTCGATCCCGTCGTGTCCTGCGAAGATGCGCTCCATTTCGGGGGAATCGGCCATCAGCCGGATGCCGGTGCCGGACCGCTTCTCGGGAATGACCGCCGGCAATTGCGGCGCCGGTTCGGCGGCAGCGCCTGCGCTTGTTGCGAGATCGGAATAGGCCTGATTGAGGCGCCGCAGGCGATGGCTAAGCCGAACCATCAGCTTGCGCGCGACCGCGCCGTTTTCCGAAATGCGGTTGAGGAAGACGTCCGGCGCGGAAACTTCCAGTGCCAGCGCTTCGCGGGCGCGGACGGTCGCGCCGTGCATCGTGTTTTCGAGCGCGGCCATCTCGCCGACATACTCGCCCGCCTCGATGCGGCCGATGAGCACTTCTTCGCCGCCATTCGTCTTGAAGACGTCGGCCGAACCCTCGAGCACGTAGCCCACGAAATCCGGCTCCGTTCCTTCGGCAATGACGGTGTCGCCCGGCTGGTAGGTTCTTTCGGCCATGAATTCTCCCCAAGGAATCTTGAGAAACTTAATTTTTCTCCCGCCCGATCGCGGCGGCTTGGCGGCGGGACATCTTCTCCGCCAGGCGCGGCGCCCGGCTCGGCGCGGACCAGGGACACGCCGCGATGCAGATGCCGCATCCCTGCGTGTCGTTGAAGTATGGGATGCATTTGTCGAAATCCACGTACCATTTTTCGACGCCGCGAACCGTCGCCTTTTCGCGGGAAATGGCGTCCGGCGGGCACGCCGTCGTACAGATGCGGCAATTCGTGCAGAAATCGTCCGCCCCGAAGATGTCAGGCGCGTCCGCGACCAGCGGCAGGTCGGTCATCACGCCGGCCAGCCGGAAAGACGATCCGTAGGTGCGGTTTATGATCGAGCCGTGCTTGCCCAGCTCCCCGAGCCCTGCCGCGATGGCGGGCGGAATCAGCAGCATCGGCCCTGCCGCCGGCCCGCCATGCGGGCGCGCTGTATATCCGTGGCCCTGGATGAAATTCGCCACCGCCCGCGCAGCGCGGGTGCCGCGGTTGTACTGGCGGATAACCTCGACGGCCGAGGCGGTTTCCGGCGCCTTGGCAAGTTCCGCGTGGTCCATCGCAACGCCGAGGACGACAATCCACGGTTCGGCGACTTCGTAGCCGTCGAACACCCATTCCAGATCTACTCGCGCGATGCCGACAAGCTCAGCCTCGTTCGCCAGCGCATGTTCCTTGACGCGACGTGCCCAGTTCTCCGGCGTGTCCTCGGTCGGACGGGTCGGCAGTTCCGGGGGCGTCGCCGACCCGCGTCCACCGTATTTCAGATGGAACTCCTGTAGCTCGGGCTTTCCGTCGAACTGGCGCAGGTAATAGTCCTGCAGCGCCTTGTGCGGCAGGTCGTCGATGCCGTAGTGCCAGTAGATCGGGCTGGGCCGTCGCCGTACCGCCTCGCCGAGGCCGTTGAGCGAATTGCCGGATATCTCCGGAAACAGGGCGAGCTGCTCTGCAGGCGGCCGGTATTCGGGTTTGTCGCGTTTTGTCATCGCCTGATCGATCTCGGGTCCCCGCGAGCGGCGGTTCAGCCCGCGGTAGCGTGCACATGTGCGCCGCCGGCGCCGGAGAGAACTTCCGTCGCACGGGCGCTTTCCTCCGCGGTCCGGGCGTGGACCCAGCAGATCAGCCCGCCGTCCCGCAGGTTTTCCTCGAAGCGTTCACGGTAACTGCCGTCGACGTAATCGGACAAAAGGCCGTCGACCGAGCGTTCGGTAGCGTCGGCGGCGGTTGCGGCGATGCCGACCGGACCGCCGACGGCGTACGCTGCGGCAGCAGCCCCGACCTCGCTGACGATCGCAAGAGAACCTGAGATAAACTCGATCACCCCGTCCAGCGTCGTTTCGACGTCGAGCGACTCCCTGGGCGTCTCTCGCGAGTCGGCCATCGCGTCCGCATCCGGCACTTCGCCGAACCGGTCGACAATGGCGTCGTGCGTCCCGAGGACGCTTATCGCCGCTGCGCCGAACCCCGCCGCCAGCAGGCCTTCGAGGGCGCGTTCGAAGGCATCGACGTCGTGAAAGATGCCGACGACGGTCGTGTCGGTTGCAATCGTCATGAACGGCTTGCTCCTTGTCCTGCCAGGCAGCCTATCCGCTGTGTCCTGCCGTCTCAAGGGTGAGCGGGCAGCGGACATTCCCCTTTACGCGACGCCGCGTTATTACTGGCGAATGACAAATCAGACCGGCTCGATCACCGAACCGATCGGAAAGCTCTCTACCGGGACGTCCGCGGGA
>JAYQUR010000189.1:0-6729 GCA_038148075.1 Alphaproteobacteria bacterium
ATGGACAACGGTTCCAACAACGCCGCGCCGGCGTTTGTTATAGGCGCGCTCATCTTTTAGGGATTTCTCCTGACCTGCATCGCCGCGGCGCGCACGCTGTCGGGAATCTAGCCTCGCGAAATCCGTTTCCGGCCGCGATCGAACGCGATAATCCGCAACGGAATTAGGCTTTCTTAAACAATTTGAAGCCACTCTCGGTCAACGAACTACTCGAATAAACCGGGGTTGAATCGTGACGCGCGGATACCGCAGCAGCGATGTAAAATTCGACGATATTCGCTTGTTCCTGTGCGATCCGCGCACTCAGGTCCGGAGCAGTCTCCGCATGGCGCTGACGGAAGCCGGACTCCGCAACGCGAATATCGAAGAAGGCAGCGACATGGAAGGTGTCGCGACTGCCGTTGCCGATCCCAACGGACCGGATATCATTATCTGCGACGTAACCGATTGCGCCGACGAGGCGGCGGAGGTGTTCGCCGAAATCCGTCACAACGAACTCGGCACCAATCCCTTCATATGCATAATCGCGGTTGCCTGGTCGCCGCGTCAGCCGCTGGTCAACAAGATCGTCGACTCGGGCGCCGACCTGCTCGTCGCCGCCCCGATTTCTCCCGCGCTCATCCTTGACCGCATTTTTTCGCTGGTTCACGGCCGCAAGCCGTTCATCGTCACCAGCGATTATGTCGGTCCCGATCGGCGTTTCGGCGACGAGCGGGCCGATTCCGATCGCGAGGAAGTGGATCTCCTCGATGTTCCCAATTCTCTTCGTGACAAGGCGCTCGGCCAGTTCGATCCCGAAAAGATTCGCGAACAGATCGATTCCGCGCGCTCGAGCTTCAACGATCAGAAAATCGAGCGCCAGGCCCACCACGTCTTCTTCCTTGCGGAACTCGTTGCCGAAGCCTATGCGAAAGGCCCGGACTATCTGGAACCGCGCCGCCTGTTCGAACTCGAAAAGACGACGAACCAGCTCAAGATGCGCGCCTTTTCCGCCGGCGCGAAGGAACTGGAAGAATTGTGCATGGCGCTACGTCAGGTCGTTCGGCGCATGATCGATTCCGGCGGAGAATACAAAAAGCGCGATCTCGACCTGCTGGCCCAGTTGTCGCTGGCCGTACGGGCGACCGTCAGGACATCCGGCGACGGGAGTTCGGGTATCGCGCACAATATCTCGCAGACTGTCATCGGCGCCGCCTGACAGCGCACCTGCTCCCGGCCCTATTTTCTGAGGTCGGCGAACCGGGGCGCTTTCACGCTGGACTCGAACTCGGTTGCCAGCGTCCCGATTTCCAGAATCCCGATCTCCGGCGTTACCTCGAATACGCCCTTCGTTCTTTCGACAAGATTTCGGGCTACGGCGTCCCGGTCGCAGCCCGGCCGCACTTCGATCGACACGGCGAAACGGTCGGTGCCGTCGTCTGCCGTCACGAGCTCCGCCTTGAAATCGTTGATCTCGGGAATGTCGAATACGAAATCCTCGTACTCCTGGTGATTGATGTTCACACCGCGGACCTTGAAGAAACCAGCGGTTCGATGGGCGTGGCGAATAACGGGAAAAACGCCGTAGCCGGTATCGGTGCCGCCCTTGCGCGACCAGGTCACGATATCGCCCGAGTTCCACCGGATGAAACCCGCACCGTTGTTGCTGAACAGCGGCGTCATGACGAGGACGCCCGGCTCGCCTTCTGCGACGGGCTTCAAGGTGTGTTCGTCGAGAACCTCGATGAAGGCAAGGTCGGTCCAGACGTGAAACCCGTCCCTGCGGTCGCTTTCCGCGCCCATCATGCTGCATTCGGTCATGCCGAAACAGTCATAGACCTCCGCGCCCCAATCCCGTTCGAGCTTGGCGCGCTTCGCCGCTGATACCGGCTCGGCCGTGCACAGGATGCGCTCGACCGACGACTCGGACATGTCGTGTCCCTCGGCTGCGGCGAGATTGGCGAGATGGAGACCGTAACTGGACATTCCCATCCAGACGGTCGGTTTCATCGAGCGGATCAGTTCGAGCTGGACCGCCGACGGCAGCGCAGCGCCCGAGCCCGCCCAGACCGCCCCGATCCCGATGATGCGCGCGGCCCGTGCCCACATATGGCCGGCCGGATGAATGCCGAGCGGGAAAGAGATGTGCGCTACGTTGCCGGGCGCCGTGCCGGTACACTCGAAGGTCCGCGTGAAGCCGACCATGTTGTAGCGGATGTCTTCGTAGGTTTTCGGATAGAACAGCGGCCGGCCGGTGCTACCGCCAGAGCGCCAGTATTCGCAGATATCCTGGCGCCGGGCGGTGCAGAACTCCTCGTAGAACTGCTCGGTGGTCAGCGCGCGGAGCTGATCCTTGTCGAGGATCGGTATCTTCGCCCACTCCTCCGGGTCGTCGAGCTTTCGCGCGTCGATATGATCGAGTTTTCCCTTCCAGAACGGCGCCCGCTTCGCATTCTCGAACGCGACGGGTTTCTGGCGGCGCTGGATTTCCTCAATGGCTTCGGGCGATTCCGGCAGGCGGAGCGGGAGTTCCGGCAGCTCCGTCGTCATCGAGCGCCGATCCACCGTCGCTGCGCGGCATGCGTAGCCGGCATGTCGCCGCCAGCCTCCGCCGTTGTCATTTCCCCGAGCCGCGTGCGTTTTTCCGGCGACTCTTCGGGTATCTCCGCGAGCGCGTCGCCGATCATGCTCTCGTAATCGGCGCCGACGGGGCAGACGTCCTGACAGCGCCGGCAGCCGGTGACGACGCCGGAGCCGCGCAGGATACTCTGCCACAGGTTGAAGGAATCCTCGGACCGCAGCAGCTCCATCTTCCTGGCAGGATCGTCGGCGTCGAAGATGTTCTGCAGGTGCTCGGTCAGCTGGGCGAAGCCGTGCGGCGACCGGTAGCGGTCGCAGGCGCTCCAGTAGCGGTCCCAATGGCCCACCACATCGCCCGGGCAGGCGCTCAGGCAGCGGCCGCAGGATGGACCTTCGCAAAGCGCTGCCGTTTGCGGCGAATCCGTCTCGCAGTCGACACTGCACATCACCGCCGACAGCATGACCCGGGGCCCGAATTCTGGCGTGAGAAGCTGGAGATTGAGCCCGAGCGTGCCCAGCCCCGCCTCGACGGCAGCGTGATTGAGCGACAAAAGCGTCGTCAGATGCTCGTCCGGATCGTTTCGATAGGCCCACGGATCGACATGGGTCGGCGGCACGATGATTGCCGGGTAGCCGTTGTCTTCAAGCCAGTAAACGAGGTGGAGCGACGCCTCCTCCAGCATCGTCAGGGTCAGCTCGTCGTTGTAGTACTTGTGGCGCTCGTCCCAACGTGGAATGCGGGTCGTGCCGCTCGTATAGCGTTTGGCGAGCACGATCACCCGGCCGCCGTCGTGATCGGTGATATCGGACGGCTTTTTCGGGAAATCGGGCGGCGGGTTGGCCTCCAGCACCGCACCGTCGGCGATGCCGACCAGATCGACGCCGAGCGAGCGCGCCTTTTCCTTGATCTCGGCCGCCGTCAGCGGCGTCTGAAACGCTGATACCATCTGTCCCTACTTTTCTGCCTCGGTATCGGCGGCGAGCGCCGCTTCCTTTTCCTTCTGGGCCTTCTTGAAAGCCTGAAGCTGCCGCGCGACCATGCCCTGGTAGCCCTCCGGTCCGACCCAGCGAACGTTCCAGTCGTTCAGCCCGTCGACTTCGGCGCCGGTCCTGCGGGCTTCCTTGAACCCCTTCGCCTTCTCGACTTTTTCGTCCGTCTTCTCGGGAATGGCCTTGTGTACGTGTGCCAGATGGGCGTGGTAGTCGTTCCCCACGGGACAGACCGCAAGACAGCGCGGGCAATCGCCGAACGAACCGACGACGCGTAGGAGGCCCTGCCAAAAGCCGAAAATTTCGCGGTCCTTCAGCAGTTCGCGCCTGGTTTCCCCATCCTGCTGAATGAAATGGCCCCAGAACTTGAGGATCGTCGCGAAACCGAATTCCTGCGCTTCCGTCGCGCAGGCCCTCTTGTCGATGCCGAAATGCCGGACGGCGTCGGGCGGGCAGGAATAAAGGCAGCGGCTGCAGGACTCGCCGATGCAGACCTGTTCGGTGATCCGTTCGTCGGGTGCAAGCTCCGCTTCGGTCAGGATGCCCGTCAGATATATTCTCGGGCCGAATTCCGGCGTCAGGATGTTGACTTCGAGGCCGAAGGTGCCGAGTCCCGCCTCGATGCCCAGATGCCGTGTGCTGAGCCGGCCGTAGCTCGCGTTCTTGTAACTCCAGTCCGTTTCCTGCGCGGCGGTGACGAAGGACGGAAAGCCCCTGCCCTCAAGCCATTCGGCGAGCTTGTAAGCGCTCTTGTCCATCGCGCGGAGCACCAGCATGTCCATGTACTGAACGGGTATGTTGGTCTTCGCCCGGAACGCGCCGACGGGAATGCGCTTCGCGATGACGATCACGCTTTTGGCGTGCGGCGAAATACGCTCCGGCGTCTGCGGCCACTTGGGATCGGGCGGAAAGGCGTTCAGCGTTTCCGCGCTGACGATTCCGACGAGATCCGCGCCCAGGTCGCAGGCGGTCTGCTTGACTGTTTCGGCATCCAGATCGTACGGCATGATCTGCGAAAACTGTCATACTCGGTCGACAACAACAACTCGCAATCCGCTTCCGGGCCTCTCCGAAAAGCTCGAAGAAGCCAAAATTCGCGCGAGACGCGAATGTGATGCGGATCACTAAACCCATATCTCGCCTTCGTTGATTGTTAAGAAGATCCGACTATTTCCAGTTCATGATGATTACCGGAAAGAATTTCCTCCTGGACCGCCTCAAGGGCGGGCTCGTCCTCGCACTGGTTCTATTCGGTGTGCTGGTGATCTCCGGCCGCCCTCACAGCTCGGCCGCCGTACACGAAACGGTCGCGGCCCAGCCGGTGGGTGGCGTCGGTCCCTATCACACCATCGACCCTTACTAACGCGGCCGCGCGAACCGGGCTCGTTCCTTAACTGTTGTCCGTCGCCCGACGGCATCGTATGTAAGGGGCAGGCACCGAAACAGGCGGAAATGGCGGAAACAAATAGTTCAGAACACTCGAACCGGGCCTTCGCGGCGCCGACGGCGCTCGCGTCGGTCGACCGCGCCGCATACGAACTGCGGTGCGGCCGTCCGGTCTTCGTGATCGACGACAGCGATAGCGCCGCCTTGATCGGCGCTACGGAAATGGCGAACGACGAGCGGATCGAGACGCTGAGATCGCTTGCCGGCGGGACGGACCCGCATATCGACCTGACCCACAATCGGGCGAACACCCTCAAGATCAGACTGTATACGCCGGAAGTCGTCCGAATTCCGCTGCCCGACTGGCTGACAGCGGGACAGATTCGCCAACTTGCGGATCCCCAGTTCGATCTGGCCGATCCGATGCGCGGCCCTTTCATGGCCGAGCGCGACGCCGTGCCGAAGACGGTGCTTTCCGGCGTCCGCCTGGCAAAGATCGCCCGGCTTCTCCCCTCGACGCTGAGCGTGACGGTCCCGGCGATCCTTCTAGGCGCCCATCCGGAGATCGTGGCCGTCCGGGCGGACGATATCGATTCCTACGTTATTCGCGCCGCCGCCGCGCTCAAGCGGGTTGCGGCGGCAAAAGTCCCGCTCGACGGCGCCGAAAACGCCCGGATCGTCGCCTTCCGGCCGGCCGACGGCGGTATCGAGCATCTGGCGATCGTAATCGGCGAGCCCGAGCCGCCGGGTCCCGTGCTGATCCGGCTCCATTCCGAATGCTTTACCGGGGACCTGCTCGGATCGCTCAAGTGCGACTGCGGCGACCAGCTTCGCGGCGCCATCGACCAGATCGGCTCGGAAGGCAGCGGCGTTCTGCTGTATCTCGCGCAGGAAGGCCGCGGCATCGGGCTGATCAACAAGCTCCGCGCCTATGCACTCCAGGATCAGGGGTTCGATACGGTAGAGGCGAACCAGAGACTGGGCTTCGAGGACGACGAACGTGTCTTCCTCGCCGCCGCCGAAATGCTGCGTCAGCTCGGATTCTCCAAGGTCCGGCTGCTGACCAACAACCCGCGCAAGGTCGCCCAGCTCGAGGAGTTCGGGATAGAGGTCGTCGAGCGGGTCGCGCACGCGTTCCCGACCAACGAGCACAACGAGCGTTATCTCGCCATCAAAGCCGAAAAGAGCGGCCACATCCTCTAGCATCCCGTTCGCAACGTGCTAGCCGACGATATCCACCCGCGGTCTTTGGGCCGCGACGGCGTCGGCCGCCGCGCGATATCCGAGCCGCGCGATCGAGAGATCGGCGGCAGACGGGCTCATGGCGGCATTTGCGGCCGCAGCGAGTTGCGCCGCGTCGGCTTCGAGCGCTGCGGGATCGCCGCCGGGGTTGTCGAGCCGGATCGGCACCTTGCCGGAGACCGCATAGAGGCGCCCGTCGGGGCCCGTCTGATAGGTATAGCGGGCGGGCCCGGCAGCATCTCCGGCTATCGCCGTATGGGCATTCTCTTCCTGGCGGACCTGCGCGTCGCGCTGGCGCAACTCGTCGAGTGCGGCCCGCTGCCGGAGCTCAAGAAGATCCTGACGCTTCTCCTCGAGACTGTCGCAATCGTCGCAATCGGGATCGACGGTCTTCCGGACCGCATTTCGCATAACGTCTTCGGCTCGAACGGCGGCCGGCACGCCTTGCGCGCCCGCCGCGTCTTCGGAAACGCGTTCGCGGTAATGGACGGAGACATATTGCCGTCCGCCGACCTCGCCGCCGACGGCGGTCGTGCCGGTGACGACCCCGAC
>JAYQUR010000190.1:0-6700 GCA_038148075.1 Alphaproteobacteria bacterium
GGTTTCGACTACCGCAACGTCCTGTTGCTGTTCGTCGTGCTCGTCCTGTGTTTCGGGGCGCTCGAATGGGCCGTTCGCGGGCTCGCACTGACCGATCGGCTGGGATTCCAGCGAGTGCCGCCGGTCGCGGAGCGTGTCGCCGCGTTGCCGCCGAAACAATCCGGCGAGTTCCGCCTGCTCGGACTCGGCGACTCGTTCACGATCTTCCGGGATGCTTCGGGCGGGAATTTCCTCCGATACGCGGCGTCGTTCGCCGAGCGCGACGGGCGCGCCGTGACGGTTGCCAACCTCGCGGAGTCCGGGACCGGCATCCAGTCCTATTTCGCGAACCTGTCGGCTCACGCCGACGCCGTGAAACCGGACGCGGTCGTGATCGGCCTTTACCTGGGGAACGACGTCGGGCCGGAGAACGGGCCGTATCTTTCCGACTTGCGTGCAGGGGAGCAGACGGCGCCCAAAGCTGAGGCCGGTCGGGCGATCGGCCTCTCGGAACTTGCCAAGAGGTCGGTTCTGATCAATTTCGTCTATCGATTGGCGAAGACCGCAATCCCTGCGTTGCAGACCGGGGCGCTGGACCGCAACATCGGGGAGATGCGGCGGCGCGAGGGGCGCGATGCCGCCTTCGTCGAGGCCGGCCTCGCCCGCGCCGATCCGAAGCTGGTGGAACTGGCGCGCTCCGATGCGATCAACGGCTGGGACCTCGTTTATTCGGTGTTTTTCCCGCGTTACTACGTCGATCTATATACGTTGCCAGCGGGATCGCGCAGTGCGACGGCCTTCGACGGCATGAAGCGGGATCTGCGTTATCTCGTCGACTGGTGCCGCAAACGGAACCTGCCCGTCCTCGCGGTCCTGATGCATCCCGGCATCGTGGTCGACGAGAAATATCACGAATACTACCGGCGGCTCGGCTACGAACTGCCGCCCGCAGACATGGCGCCGCCGCCTCTCGTGGCACGGCTGAGCGCATTCCTCGATGCCGAGGGCGTAGCCAACATCGATACGCTCGCGCCGCTCCGGGAGGCTGGCGGCGATCTCTATATTCCGAACGACACCCACCTCAATTCCGATGGGCAGCGCGTGGTCGGCGAGGCGTTTTTCGAGCTTCTGAAGAAGCGGTTTCCCGGCAGGTTCGACTAGCGGCCCCTCAGGCCGGTTCCTCGTTGCGCTGTCCGAGGGGGCTGATCCAGGTCTTCACGCTCTTCATCGGCTTGCCGGCGATGCGGTCGGCGGTCCAGTCGGCGCAGTAGACGCGCGGGTTTTCGCCGAAGGCGATCGCGGTGCCTTCGCTCAGCGCGTGGTTCACGCCCTCGTAGACCATGATCTCCTTCGGCGACGCGATGCGGTCGAAGACGTCGTAGCTGTGCTCGATCGGGCTCAACTGGTCTTCGCTTCCGGCGATGATGAGCACCGGGCACTTGATGTCGGGCGCGGTCGGCCGCAGGTCGATGGTTTCGGCGAAGGCGTCGAACGCCTCCTCGTCGTCGTAGTCGGCCATGAACATGTAGCGGAGCTTGAACGACGGCGAGGCCATGTTGAAGATCGTGTTGCAGCCGGGTTCGTGGCATACGCCGGTAACGGCGACGCCCTTCACCTTGTCGCCCAACGCCGCCGCCCATTGCAGGCCCCAGTAGGTGCCGAAGCTGGTCCCGCGGATGGCGATGTTCTCGATGTCGATCGCCGGGTGCTTCGCCAGCCAGTCGTATGTCGCGACGGCCGCGTCCATGTGGTTGGTTGCGGTCACGTAGATGCCGAGCGAGACGCTTTCCGCCTGGCCCGGCCCGTCGATGGAGAGCACTGCCATGCCGCGCTGCAGATAGGCGTCGCCGTACATCGAGACGCCGTTCTCCTTGCTCGAATCCATGCCGGGAATGTTTATGACGCAGGGGAAGGTCTCGCCTTCGGCCGGTTCTCGCGGCAGATGCAGATAGGCGGGCATCTCCTTGCCCTCGAACGGGATCTTCACGATCTCGACCGGGTGCGCCGAGTATTCGGCGAATTTGGCGTAGCAGTGATTCATCCGCTCTTCGAGATGATCCAGTTCCTCGGTGTGCTCGAAGATCGGCCAGCGCGCCGTCGCCCACAGCAGCGAGGCGGTCATGTAGCTTTCGCGCGCGGCGATGTTGCGGCCGGCTTCCTCGTAGGCGAGCGCCTTGGCTTCGCGGCGGCGCGCGGTGCCGGCGAACTCGCGGACGAAGTCGGAGACCTTTTTGATCCGTGCGGCGGTCGCCCGGAACTCGGGAACCGATCCGGGCGCCGCGGGCGCGCTCATATAGGCGATGCGGGGCTGGTCCCATTCGACGCCGACGGTGCCGATCACCGCATCGAGAATCCAGCGCTGCTCTTCCCAGCGCTTCATCCGGTTGTCCGCTTTCTTCTTCGCCATCTGTTCCTCCCGAGATTTCGTTCGGTAGAGGCTAGCGTTTTCCGTCGCGGCGCTCTATAGCCCCGACAGCCATTCCCGGATCTCGTTGCGCCCCTTCATGGGCGTCGCCCGGTGGCCGCCCTCGACGATGACGTAGGCGGATTTCGGATTCGACGGCAGCTGCTCGAAGACCAGATTCTTCATGCGGGGGTGCTGGGCGTCGTCCTCGCCGATAATGAGCAGGACCGGCACGCTCGCAGGCAGCTTCGGCGAGGAATTCTGCATCACCATCGGCCCTTCGGGATCGAAGAAGCTGAGGACCGCGTCGGCGCGCACGTCCCGGTAGCCGCGCTTCCCGGTGTTGATGTCGAAGACGTTGACGGGCGTACCAGGTTTGCCGTCAGCAACCAGCGCGCGGGCCTGCTGCAGGGCGTCGCCGTTCTTGGGCGCATAGACGTCCGGCCGATGGCCCGGGGCCATCATCAGGACGCCCGCGATCCCGGGCCGCGTCGCTGCATAGGCGAGGGCGGCAGCGGCGCCCATGCTGTGGCCGCCGACAACGATTTTCGTAGCGCCGTCGGCGCGGAAGCGGACGATGATCTCGTCGAGCGTCGCGAAGGCATCCTTGAGGGTGCCGCTCATTTCATTGCCCCGAACCCACGGCATGTCCGGGGTGGCGATCGTGAAATCGCCTTCCAGGAACGCGGCGAGTCTGCCGACCGGCGATCGCGGCAGCGCCGTACTGTCCTTGCCGTGCATCAGGATAACGGCGGTTCCGTCCGCCGCCGCGGGCAAGGCACCCGCAGCCACGAGGCCGATCGCGATTGCGATGCCGAGAACGAACTTTTTCATTGTGGGGTGCTCCGCCCTGAAAAGACCGGTTACGAGGCGGTATCTTTACACCCGAATCCGGAAATTCGGGGAGAACAATCGAGCGCTCAGGCGTCGAGTTCGAAGACCGCCTCGATCTCCATGGAGAAGCCCCGCGGCAGCTCGAACATGCCGACGGCGGACCGGGCGTGCTGCCCGGACTCCGGGCCGAAAAGCTCGTAAAACAGGTCGGACGCGCCGTCGATCACCGCGAACTGACGGTCGAAGCCCGGCGCCGAGTTTACCATGCCGTAAACCTTTACGACCTGCGTAACACGGTCGAGGGAACCGGTTTTCTGTTCCACGGAAGCAAGGATATTCAAGGCCGTTGCGCGTGCCGCCTGATATGCCTCTTCCTCGCTCACGCCGCCTTCATCCGGCAGGGCCCCGACTTTGCCCGTTGTCCTGACCCCGAAGTTTTCCGGCGGCGGATGCCCGGACGTGTAGAGCAGGTTGCGGGTGATCACGCAGCCCGTACGGTTGGGACTCGGATAGACGAACGGTTCGGGCAATTCGAGGCCGAGATCGGCAAGGCGTTCGCGGACGCTCATGCGGTGGCTTTCGTGGAGGGGTCGTCCATCGGGACTTCGTCGGGCGCGAGGCGCGTGATCCGGCACGGCAGGCCGCGCGTGTCAGCAGACCCCGTCACCGGATCCCACGGCCCGCCATAGCTGAGGGCAGCGTTCACGTTGACGTCGAGCGCACCGTGTTCCGGGCCCGGCGCTTCCGGCAGCCACCAGCCCATGCCGGTCCGCAGCGTCCCGGGGGCGGTTTCGTCCGTGATGCGCACCTTCAACTTGCAGCTTCCGTCGACCCCGGGCGTCTCCACCGCGACCCAGTCGCCGTCCGCCAGCGCCCGTTCGGCGGCCGTCTCCGGATGGACCTGCAAGACGGGGAAGGGGGAGACCTTGCGCGCCCACGCCTGATCGCGGTACCGCGAATGGTGGTAGGTTTTCTCGCGCGCGCCGGTGAGAAACACGAGCGGATAGGCCGCACGCGTCGTCGCGTCGGCCCGCACGGAGCGCGGCGCAACGAACTCCGGCAACGGATCGACGCCGATCTCCTCCAGCAATTCCGACCATAACTCGATCTTGCCGGAGGGCGTCCTGAAACCCGCCTCGCCGAAGTTGCCCAGCGTGTAGTCGAACGGAGCCCAGCCCTTTTCCTTGAGATGGGCCCAGTCGATCTCGTCGCCGGCGAGGTATTCGTTGAATTCCTGCTTTGTCTCCCACGGGAAGTAGCGCCGCGTTTCGACGCCGCGCGCCTCGAGCCGCCGGGCGAGGTCGGTCGTGAAGTCGAAATCGCTGCGCGCGGCACCCTCCGGATCCTTTACCGGCGCGGTGTAGCAGACGATCTGGGCTGACGGCTCCAGCGAGACCTCTTCTTCCTCCAGCCCCGTGGTCTTGGGCAGAACGATGTCGGCGAGCGCCGCCGTCGGCGTCATCATGTGGGTGGCGACGCTCAGGAAGTCGAGCGACTTCAGCGCTTCCATCGTCTTGCGCGTATCGGGGTATGTGACGGCGATGTTAACGCCGGAGACGTGCATCGCCCGCACCGGATAGGGCTTTCCGGTAAGGATCGCCTCGATGACGGTCGGGTTGTGCGCTGCCGTCTGCCAACCGCGCGGGCCCGCCCAAAGCGGGAAGTCGTCCGCTCCCAATGTGCGGTTCGCCACCTCCGCCGCCGGCGCGAAAGTGGGATCGTGCAGGATATCGATATAGTTGCGGAAGCCGCGCGGGCGTTTGACGCGAAGGTTGCCGCCGCGCCGGTCGACGTTGCCGGTAATCGCCACAAGGCAATGAAACGCGCGGAAGGTCTGGAATCCGTTCGAGAACGCATCGATGCCGTGACCGGAGACGAAGCAGGACGGGCCTTCCGCGTACAGGCGCGCCGCGGCGACGATGTCGTCGGCGGATACGCCTGTCATCTCGGCGGCGAGCTGCGGCGGGAACTGGGCCGCCCGTTCCTTGAGCCGTTCGAAGCCGCGGGTCCATTCTTCTACGAAGTCGTGGTCGTACAGGTTCTCCGAGACGATCACGTGGATCATCGACAGGGCGAGCGCCGCATCGGAGCCTGCGCGCGGCCGCATCCAGATGTCCGCGATCGCCGCCGCCGGCGTTTCCGCCGGGTCGATGACGACGATCTTCGCGCCGTTTTCTTTGGCGCGCTTCAGCGCCATCCACTGGACGGGGTCGGCGGCCGACGGGTTACGGCCGACGATCAGGGCGCATTTCGTGCTCCCGACGTCTTCTCCGCCGACGATCCCGAGCCCGGTGACCTTGTCCGACAGCGCGCGACACCCGCCGCACAGATCCTGGTTCATCATCCAGTTCGGCGAACCGAGCGCGCGCATCAGCAGCGCGACCATCGCACCCCGACTGAAGAAGGCGCTCGAGACCGCGCCGACGAGCGACAGCGGGCCATGTTCGTCGCGGACCGCGAGCAGCCGGTCCGCCATTTCGTCCAGGGCGTCGTCCCAGGAAATTTCCCGCCACGCGCCTGCGCCCCGCGCGCCGGTCCGGCGCAGGGGCTGCCGGATACGGTTGTTGCCGTAGGTGAGCTCGGGGAGCGCCCTGATGCCTTTTACGCAAAATGCGCCGTTGGAACCCGGATGGTCCGGATTTGGGCCTACTTTCTCCACGCGTCCCCCCTTCAGGGTGACGAGCGAGCCACATCGCGTGCTGCATTCCCAGCAGGTGCTGGGATACGTGCCGTCCGGGTATGTCATTGGGAAAGTCTAGCACCGGCGGCCGGGGATTCCACCGTTTCCTCAAAAGGGCGTGTTCGCTAGAATGCGGCCAATAAAACAAACGAATTGTTTCGAACAGAGGAGACGTCCCATGGCGACACAGGCCCCCGTGGTGGAAACCGCGAAAGACCCGGCCCTCAAGCTCAATTTTCTGTCTCACGGCACGCTGGAATCAAAGAATCTCGAAGCGGCGCGCGAGTTTTACACGGAATTTCTCGGGCTCGAGGTGGTCCGCACCAGCCCGATCTCGCTGCTGATCCGCCTCGGCGGCGCGAACACGATCGCGGTCGTGGAGCAGAAAAATCGCAGCGAAGACGATGAGATGACGCTGCTGTACCACAACGGGCTCGACGTCGAGACCCAGGAAGAGGTGGACGCCGCGCATGCGACCGTGATGGAGCAGAAGGACAAGTGGGGGCTGCACAAGATCACCAAACCGATCTTGCAGCATGGCACCTACAGCTTCTTCTTCTGGGATCGCGACCATAACTGCTGGGAAATCTTGACGAACCCCAAGGGCGGTTACAGCTGGCTGTTCGAAAAGGGCGACCAGGAAGGCAAGGGTCACCTCGACAGGAATTTCGAACGTCCGGGCTGAATTATCCCGATTGACGACGAACGGCCGGGCCTAAAGCCCGGCCGATTTCGTTCCGGCTATTGTCCTGGACCTGCAGGCGGCGCGCCGAGCCCTAGCGTCGCGAGCCATCCCGCGTCCC
>JAYQUR010000191.1:0-6684 GCA_038148075.1 Alphaproteobacteria bacterium
CGGCCTGACGGTGTTGTAGTGTCGCCGCCATTGTTCGATCAGCACCTTTGCCTCCGTTATTGAGTAGAAGATCTCCCCGTTCAGCAGTTCGTCCCTGAGTTTGCCGTTGAATGACTCGTTGTAGCCATTCTCCCAGGGCGATCCCGGTTCTATGTAGAGCGTCTTCACGCCAACCCGGGGCAACCATTCCCTCAGTCGAAGAGCACAAAATGGCTAGACCTGGAAGCCAGTTTCCCGGTCTGGTGATTTAAGGCTAACCGCAAGTCTTCCGATCGAAGGCCTATTCGTAGTGTTATCATATAACAACGTGTTGTCGATTTTTGCCGAAAAGCAAGGTCCCTATCAAACAAAATGCTGACACCTAAACAAAATGCATTTGCCGAAGCGTACGTCGCAACAGGCAACGCTTCGGAAGCCTACCGTCGCTCATACGATGCTCAGCGCATGGCCCTTTCCACGATACATGTTCGTGCAAGTGAGCTTCTGAAACACAGTGGCGTTGCGGTAAGGATCGAAGAGCTGAGCGCACAGATTGCAATGAGGAACGGTATCAAATTTGACGAGATCGCACGCGGGCTCAGGTCGGCGGCATCCGGAGCCATGGCTGAAGGTCAATGGAGTGCAGCCGTGACGGCGTTAATGGGCCTTGCCAAACTTGGTGGATTGCTCATTGAGAAGAGGGAAATTGCCCCGGCAGCGAATCAAGATCACCTTAGTGCCATAAAAAATTTGGCTCATATGCCCTGAAGTCGTAAAAATATTGGATCTGCTGTGGCTACCCAGTGGCTACCAACAAGAAAAACCAGTTAGTAGAAATTCGCTAACCCATTGAAAAAATGGTGCCGGCTACAGGATTCGAACCCGTGACCCCCTGATTACAAATCAGGTGCTCTACCAACTGAGCTAAGCCGGCGTGCCTCGGTCGCGCGTAGGCGCGGTGCGGGCCTGATATAGCGGCGGGGCCGGTTTCCAACAAGATCGGATTGCAAAGCGTGGGGGGATGCGCTTTGGCGATGCGCGACCGTGGGATATTCTCCAAGCCGGAAACAGGGAGACATATCCATGCACTGGACACCGCGCCGCGAGGCGTTTCGAGCGATTATCGACGGCGACGCCTGCATCCATCCGGCGTCCGTTTTCGATCCGATATCTGCGCGGATCGCCGGGGAGATCGGCTTCGAAGCTGTCATGTTCGCGGGTTCGGTCGCGTCGATGACGGTGCTCGGCGCGCCGGACCTGATCGTCCTCACCCTGTCCGAGTTTGCCGACCAGGCCTATCGCATCAATCGGGCGGGCACGTTGCCGCTGCTTGTCGACGCCGATCACGGCTACGGCAACGCGCTCAACGTCCAGCGCACGGTCCAGGAACTGGAGACGGCCGGCGTAGCGGCGCTCACCATCGAGGATACGGACCTGCCGCAGCCGTTCGGCACGGTCGGCTCGACGCGGCTGCTGTCCGTCGAGGAAGGCGTCGGCAAGATGAAGGCGGCATTGTCGGGCCGCCAGGACAGCTCTCTCGTCATTGCGGGGCGGACGAGCGCGTCGGGGATTACCGGCATCGACGACGCGATCGCGCGCGGCCGCGCCTACCAGGCGGCGGGCGTCGATGCGATGTTCTTCACCGGCGGGCTGTCGGAGGCGGCCGACATCGAAAGGCTAGGCGACGCCATCGACGTGCCGATCTTCATCGGGGGGTCGGGCGGGGGCATCCTGAGCGACCGAACGTTCCTCGCGACGCACGGCGTGCGGGTGAGCCTGCAGGGCCACCACCCGTTCGCGGCCTCGGTGCAGGCCACCTACGACACGCTGAAGGCATTACGCGACGGCACTCCGCCCGGAGAGATCGCCGGCAAGGCGTCGGGCGAGACGATGAAGCGCCTGACGCGCGACGCCGACTACCGTGCGTGGATGGACGAATTTCTCGGCGGGTAGGTTCTACTCCGCCGCGACCGGCAGGTTGTTGAGGCCCGACGCGCCTCGCGCATCCAGGCCGGTTGCGTCGATAGCCGCGCGGATATTCGCAAGCTCCGCTTCGCCCAGTTTCTGCAGCGGCGGGCGCACGACGGCCGGGCCGTCAAGGCGGCCCAGCATTACGAGCGCTTCTTTCATGCGGTTGTGCTGGTCGCAGATCGGCTGGCTGTAGAAGCACTGCGCCGTCGGGTAGATACGCGCGTTTATTTCCCGGGCGCGGGACAGGTCGTTCGCCTGCACCGCGTTCCACAACGCGACATGCAGGTCGGCGATGACGGAACCCGAGCCGGACAGAACGCCCTTCGCGCCCATCACCAGCGACGACATCAGCCAGGCCGAGCACGTGGTCAGAACGTTCACCGGTCGCGGCAGGGATTGCAGTGTGTTGATGGTGCGCTCGTGCAGCGGCGGCGGCGACTTGTCTTTGATCGCCCGGATCGCGGGAATCGCCTCGCAATGGCCGACGAGGTCGTCGAGCCGGTAGGCGTAGGGTCCGTCGTACTGGAAGACGATCAGCGGCAGGTCGGTCGCGCTGGCGATGGCCGACAGGTGCGCGCGCGCCATTTCGGGCCGGCTCTGCCCGCCGCCCATGCCGATGGAATGCGGCGGGAAGATCAGCAGCGCAGCCGCGCCATGGTCGTCCGCCATCCGAGCGATGCGCGCTGCTTCCAGCGTGTTGTCGGAATAGACGCCCGAAATGACGGGCAGCGCGTCGCCCGCCGCGTCCAGCGCTATGTCGAGGACGCGCGCCTGGTCGTCGGCGGTACAGGCGTGGATCTCGGAGGAATGGCCGTTGACGGTGATCGCCGACAGGCCGTCGGTCGCGACGAGATGGTCGAAATGGCGGCGCGCGCCGGCGGCGTCGAGGGAAAAATCGGCGGTAAACGGCAGCAGCGCGGCGGGGATGACGCCGTCGGGCTGCCAGTCGTCGCAGCGCGCCATCGTACTACTCCGCTGCGACGGCGAAGGCGTCCAGGCCCGTTGCGCCGTCGCGCGCGATCCCGGCGGCGGACATCGCTTCGGCGATGCGCGCGAACTCCGTTTCGGTCAGCTTCATCAGCGGCGGGCGCACGACGGCAGGACCGTCGAGCCGGCCGAGGAGGACGAGGGCCTCCTTCATGCGGTTGTGCATATCGCCGAACGGATCGGCGTAGAAGACCTGGGTGGTGAACCATATCCGGTCTGACAGTTCCTGCGCAGCTGCGAGATCCTGCGCCAGGACGGCCCGGAACAGGGCGGCCTGCAGGTCCGCGATTACCGAACCCGCGCCGGACAACAGGCCGTCCGCGCCCATGACCAGCGACGACATCAGCCAGGCCGAGTTGGTCGACAGCACGTTGACCGGATGCGTAAGCGAGTGCAGAGCCTTGATGTGGCGTTCGTGCACCTGCGGCGGCGACCAGTCCTTGATGGCGCGGATGTTGTCTATCTCGTCGCACATCTGCACCAGCGTATCGAACGGATAGGCAAGCTCGTTCTGGTACTGGAAGACGATCATCGGGAGATCGGTCGCGTCCGCGATCATCTTCATGTGGGTGATGCCGGTCTCGGGACGGCGCTGGATGACGCCGAAGCCCATCGAGGCGGGCGGGAAACAGAGGAGGGCGGAGGCGCCGCGGTCGGCAGCCATCTTCGCGACGCGCACCGCCTCGATGCTGCCGTCCGCATAGACGCCGGCGATCAGCGGAATCCGGTCGCCGATTTCCTCCCCCGCCTCGTCCATCATGCGCGCTTGTTCGTCGAAGCTGCAGGCGTGGATTTCGGATGCGTGGCCGTTTACGGTAATCGCGGTGATGCCCTCCGTCTGCGCGACGAACGCGAGATGGCGGCGGGTTTCCTTCCAGTCGAATTCGAAATCGGTATCGAACGCGGCCAGGGTTGCGGGAATCACGCCGTGCGGCTCGTAATCCTTGAAGCGGGCCATGGTGCGGTACATCCGGATGTTCTGAAAAAAGCGTCCGGGAGTATGCCGGAAAGCGCGCTTTATCGCAATCGCGCGGGACCCGGGCGCGGCGGGTTCAACCGTCGCGGCCGGCGCTGCCGTATGCGTCCGAGCGATAAAGCGGCGACCGCAAAAATTGCCCAGACGGCAGGAGCCGGAACAGGACTGCCGGCCGGCGGCCCGGCGGGCGGGGCTTCGATGTTGAGCGATATCAGGTCCGATTCAACGAGATTGCCGTATCGGTCTCGGGCGTAGATGCGGAAAAACAGGTCGGAACCCGGTTCGGGCAGGGTGTTGAGATAGAGGACGTGATTGGTACCGAAGTCGTTTTCGATGGAGGACCATCGGTGCAGATTGGAGGACACGCCGTGCCCCACGAAACCGAGCGTATCCTTGTCCGTCTCCCAGTTGATCTCGAACCCGTCCTGCGTCCATCGGTAGGAGATGTCGCCGAAGACCGGCTCGACCGTGTCTTTCTGGCAGCTCGACGGCGGCGGCGAGACCTCCGTCGTCATGCCGAGGACCGAGTTGACGCGCACGTAGTAGATCAGAGCGTCCATGTCGGTGCATGTTATTTCCGGGCGCGGCACCGCGCCGCCGAAACCGCTCCGGATATAGGCAGCGAGATCCGCGTCCGCCATCAAGGCGAGTTCGTCGAAGGTTGGCAGGCCGAGGAAACTGTGACCGCTCTCGCTCCGCAGCGCCGTGAAAGACGGACGTGCGTCGAACGGGAACCCGAACGCGGTGCCGCTCAGCATGACGGATCTTCCGCGACCATACAGGGTGTGGTTTTAGCTTGCCTTGGTCGGGTCTCCTTCAACAGTCAGCCGCAGGATCCTGAGGCCGCCGTTACCATAACCCTGGGTGAGAATCTTGCTTTGCTCGTCGTCGATCGTGAGCACCCACGGATAGTGTCCGTGCGGGTCGGAGACGATCCGCGCGGGGCCGTGCGGCGCGGCGCCCTGGACGGACGAATTCGGCAGGAACTCGTCGATCCGATCGGCCGCGCCGTTCTTGGAAATGCGGAAAATGTGGGCATTGTTGGCACCGCCGACGCTCGATGCGAACAGGATGTCGTCAACAGGGCCGATGTTGCCGTGGCGATCGACATCGAGCCAGACCCAGTTCGAGTCATGGCCGTCCGCGAGACCCGTCATCATTCCCGTGCCGGTGTCGAGCCGCCAGATCCGGGCGGACGGAACTTCGCTGAAGACGAGATTTTCATTGGAATCGAGGCGGAGCGCGAATGGCCCCTCGAGGCCGCTTCTCACGGTCGAGACCGTTCCGTCCGGTGCGATCATTCGGATCGAGTTGTTGCCCTTGTCCGCGACGTACATCGTGCCGTCGGCGCGCATCGCGATGGATGTCGGCTGCGAGAAGGACGCATTGCCTTCCCCGGTTCCGTCGCCGTTGCCCGCAGTCTGCCGCGTTCCCGCATAGATCGAGAGCCGGGGCGGATCGAAATTCCGGTCGATCTTTGTGATGATGTGATTGCCGGTGTCGGCGACATAGAGGACTTTCGGATCCCGAGGGTCGACCGCGATGTCGTGGGAGTTGCACAGCGGCGGCGCACGGTGAACGTGGTCGGGTTGGCAGGGTACGACGGCATCGCTGCCGGAGCCGCCGCCGTGTCCGCCGCCCGGAACATGGCCGAAATCTCCCACCCATCGCACTTGATGATCCGCCAGCGTCTGCTGGTCGATACTGTCGTCCCTGTAGTTCAGCGGTACGGTGCCCGGAATGACCTCTCGCCCGGCGATGGTCGTTATCTTGCCTGTCTCGTCGACGTGATAGACCCAGCCCGCGAGATCGACGCCGTAGAAACCCGGACCCGTCGGATCGGGCGTATAGGTGGCATAAGCGCTTACGACGTTGTCGTTACGCTCGCCGGGCCGCGTCGGTTGGCGGAGGACGGGATCCTGCACGGCGACCGGATCGTCGATCTGCTGCGGAAGATAGGTCTCGATCACCGGCGTTCCGTCCCCGTTCAGGAACAGCATCGGCTCGCCGGTGTAGAGGCCCGTGTTCGACTGGGTCAGGGACTCTACGAACCAGTTGGCGGGGTTGTGCGCGTCGAACGGATCCACGAAGCGGGCGGCCTGCTGGTGGACCGGCGCCGAGTAAACCGGAACGAGCGGCGCCGGCGTCGCGCCGGGAACCGGCGCGGTGGGGTCGACCGTCACGTAGTCGGGGGTCGCATAAAAATGTTTCGATCCAGCAGCGTTGCCGAGCGTGGGCAAGTTTATCGGGCCGGTCGGAACGGTTCCGTTGTTATCGACGAACACGCTCGTCGAGAGGGCGCGGTATGACGAGAGATCGCCGTCGCCGTCGATCAGGACGAGGCCGATCGCATGACCGCCGTCTCCGGTTTCCGTCGTATCCCAGTTTTAGACGGATCCGGCGTTCAAGATCGGACTGGCCACCGTGCCATCGATCGTTACGGCAAACCGGACGTCGTTGAAGTCCCGTGCGTGGCCGGTGCGATCCTTGGCGGCGACGCCGATGTCAACGGTGCCGGCTACGCGCCGTCCGTTCGGCCCCGCGTCGGGCGCCGTGACGTAGGGGACATAGAGGATGGCATTGATGTTCTGCGGGAACGGATTTATCGGGTTCGCTGCCGCACCAACCCAGCCGAGCGAAACGGCGACGCAGGCCGCGATTGCGATCCTGGCGATGCGTGTTCTCCGGTATGCAGCCGCCCTGCATACGGGTCGCGTTGCATCGGCCGATGCATCAAATCCGTTGAGCATGAGTGCTGTGTCTGATAAACA
>JAYQUR010000192.1:0-6654 GCA_038148075.1 Alphaproteobacteria bacterium
GCTGACATGAGCAACCAGCCCAGGGCCAAAGAAGCTGCGTTCGCGGCCCTCTGTGACCGGCGTCACAAAAACGGGCCCCATTCGGCATTAAACCGGCATCCGCAAGAGCCATATCTCTCGTAGACAGTCTAGTTGGCCGGGCAGGATGAGTGGAGGCGATGCCATGTCAGTTATGATTTATGCGGCGCCGGCGATTGCAGGCGCACTTGTTGCGGGATGGCATCTCGCATCCGTCCTCGTCGGTCACGCGGCTCGCGAGCGGGCCGTAATCGCGACCCGGCCGGAACCCTTCTTATCCCGTCGGCCGACGTTCCCCCGCTAGTCGTCCGACATCCTCCCCCGGGTGCGAGAAGCACCCTGACTTACCCGGCCTTCCAGGCCGGGTTTCTTTTTTCCAGAAACGCGGAGATGCCTTCCTGGGCGGCGTCAGACAGTCGTGCTTTTGCGTTATATTTCAATCCGGTACTGAATATTTCTTCATCTATTTTATAGCCGAGATCGGCAATCAGTTTCCCGGTATCAGCGATCGCGTCGGGCGATGACGACAGGGCGAGTGCGAGATGGGCTGCGACGCGCGCGTCTAGGGCCTCTTCGCCGTTGGCGATCTCCTGGACGAATCCGGCCGCGCGCGCTGCTTCGGCATCGAACGTAATGCCCGATTTGGCGAAATAACCGAACCATCCCGGTCCGATCCGCGGCAAGATGAACGCCGCGATGATGCCCGGGACGAGCCCGATCTTGACCTCGGAGACGCAGAATTTGGTTCCGGCGTCCGCGATCGCGATGTCCGAGCACGCAACGATCCCAAGCGCCCCCGCCACAGCGGCTCCCTGGAGACGGACGATCACCAGTTTCGGGCTCTCGTGGATGGACCTGTACATGTCGAGCAGGTTTCGGGAATCCTCGATCACGTCGTCTTCGGACTGGCCGAGTACGTCGCGCATCCAGTTGAGATCGCCGCCGGCGCAGAACGCCTTTCCGGTGCCGCGGATCACGATCGCCCGGATCGCCGTATCGCCGTTCAGTCGGCCCATCGCATCGCGGATTTCGCCGATCATGGCCGGGTTCATGGCGTTTCGGACCTCGGGCCGGTTCAGCGAAAGCGTCGCGACGGGCCCGTCTATGGCGACGTCGATGGTGCTGGTGTTCGTCATGCAGGCTTTTCCGGTCGTTTCAGGCGGAACGGGCGGCGCGTATGGCTTCGTAAATGCGCCTCGGTGTCATCGGGGTCTCGCAGATCTGCGCATCGATGCCTCCGGCAAGCAGCGCATCGCGGACGGCGTTGGCGACGGCCGCGGGCGGCGCGATGGCGCCGCCTTCGCCCATACCTTTCATCCCGTATTCCGTGCCTACGGCCGGCGTCACCATGTGCGCGATCCGGAAGGCGGGAAGGGAGGTGGGGCCGGGCCAGTGATAGTCGGCGAACGTGCTGGCGAGCGGCTGGCCGTTCTCGTCGTAGGGAATTTCCTCGAACAGCGCAGTGCCGATGCCTTGCGCGACGCCGCCCATGATCTGGCCGTCGACAATCATCGGATTGACGACGGTGCCGCAATCTTCGGCGATGGCGTAGTCGAGAATCTCGATGTCCCCGGTCTCCGGATCGACCGCGACGGCGGCGGCATGGGTGGAATAGGAAAAGACCCCTGACGTGATCTCCGGTTCGTAGACGCAGGTTTCTTCCAGCGTCGGATCCGTTCCGTCCGGCAATAGGTCCTGGCGGATATGGGCGGTCCGCGCGATTTCGGCGACCGATACCGATGCGTCGCCGCCGAAGACATGACCGTCTCTCAGTTCGGTGTCTTCGGTGTCGCACTGCAGCAGGTGCGCCCCGATATGACGCAGGTGACGTCCGAGCGCGCGGCAGGCCTTGGCCGACGCCCCGCCCGCCATGACCATCGAGCGCGAGGCAAACGTGCCGTTGCCGTAGGGCGAGACCGCCGTATCGCCGTAGCGCACGACGACGTCTGCAAGCTCGAGCCCGAGTTCCTGGCAGGCGACCTGGGCGAGGGTGGTTTCCATGCCCTGGCCGTGGCTGTGGATCGCCACCAGAAGCTCGGCGGTCCCGTCGGCGTGCATTCGGACTGTCGCGGTCTCGAACGCCGGAATGACAGGCGTCCCCCGGATTTTCCATTCCTGCGTACCGTGGGCCGTCTGTTCGGAATAGCTCGCGAAGCCGACGCCGATCAGTTTGCCGTCCGTCGAGGGAGCCTTCTGGCGCGCGCGAATTTCGTCCATACCGACCGCTACGGCGGCCTTTGCGACGCTTTCCGGGTAATCGCCGTTGTCGAAACGCATGCCGCCGGCGCCGGTAAAGGGCATCGCGTCGGCCGGAACCATATTTTCGCGCCTGACGTCGTAGGGGTCGCGCCCGGTGGCGCGGGCAACCTCGTCGAGCGTGCGTTCGATCGCGAAGCACGCGCCGGGACGCGCGACGCCGCGATAGGGGCCGAGCGGCGGCTTGTTGGTCGCGACCGTCCAGGTCTCTACCTTGAGCGCGGGAATGCGGTAGGGGCCGGGCAGATTGCGGGCGGCCATGCCGGTTTCCATGAACGGACCAGACGGCCAGATCGAATAGCTGCCGGCATCGACGATCAGCGCGGCCTCGATTCCGAGGATTCGGGCGTTGGAGTCCGCATACGCCGTAACGCGGTACCAGTGCTCGCGCGCCTGGTTATTGGCGGTGATGTTTTCGCGCCGATCCTCGATCCAGCGGACAGGGCGTCCGGATTTCAATGCGGCCGCGCAGACCATCACCTCTTCCGGCATCAGACGGTTCTTCGAGCCGAACCCGCCGCCGACATCGGGCGAATTCACCCGAAGCTGGCGTTCGCGCAGGCCGAGGCATTCGGCGATCCCGACCCGCATCACGTGCGGGCCCTGCGTCGACAGATGCAGCGTCAGCTCGTCGCGCCGGTCGTCCCAGACGGCGAGGGCCGCGCGGCCTTCCAGCGGGACCGCACCCTGGCGATTCAGGCGGAACTCGTTCGTGACCGTGATCTCGGCGGCCGCGCGCGCTGCGTCGATATCGCCGCCGGTTACCTCGCGCTCGATGAAGACGTTGTCGCCCCAGGCGTCGTGCAGCACCGTGTCCTTCCGCTCGGCGGCCTCCCGCGTGTCGACGATCGCGGGCAGTTCCTCGATATCGAGCTGCACAGTCTGTGCGAGATCTTCCGCCGCAGCCCGGGTCGGCGCTAGGCAGATCGCGACGGGCTGGCCGACATAGCGGACCTTGTCCTGCGCGAAGATCGGGAAATCGGACGCCTTGAAACCCGGAACGCGTGGCACGGCGCGGATCGGTTTGACGTCGGGAAAGTCCTTCGCCGTGAAGACGCGGCAACCGGAGAGCACGTCGCCGACATCGATTCCGTTCAGCTTGCCGTGCGCGACAGGGCTCCGGACAATGGCCGCTTCGAGCGCGTTTTCGGCGGCGATGTCGGAGACGAACCGCCCGCGGCCGGCCAGATGGCGGGCATCTTCCTTGCGCAGCGGGCTCGCGCCGACTCCGTTCGGGTTTGTCGGGGCGTCGCCGCTCACGTAACGGCGTTCGCTTGTTCGAGGCTGGTGAACAGCCCCGCATTGAGACAATAGGCCCGCGCGCGTTCGGGGTTTTCCGCCTGGGCCCGGACGTCGTCGAGCTGTTGCTTGCGGACCGCCGGGTCCTTCGCCTCCATCAGTTTCTTGTTGGCGATGGAAGTGGCCTGAACGCCGTCCATCTGTGCCTTGTGGCGCTGTCTGCTGTAGAGATCGAGCAGGCTGTCGTCGCCGCCGCCGATGACTTCGGCGAGCTTCTCGGCGAGGCCGACCGCGTCGTGGATGCCGCCGTTCATGCCGAGCCCGCCGATCGGGTTGTTGACGTGCGACGCGTCGCCGGCGAGCAGTACGCGGCCCTTGCGGAACGTCTCCACGACGCGCTGGTGCACGTTGTAGATACCGGCATAGATGATGTTGTAGTCGCCGTCCTTCGGGAAGAATTTCTGGAGCCGTCCCTGGATGGCCTCATGGCTGAGGCATTCGTCGTCGGTCTCGTCGACGCGTGTCGGGAACACGGTGCGCCAGATGCCGGGCGGGCCGTAGCCGTTTACCTTGAACAGGTTGCACCACTCGTCCGGATCGGAGAAGAAATTCCGGATGCATTTCGCCTGTCCGGCCTCGAGGAAGTCGAAGTCGGAACCGATCTTCACGAACTTCTCGGGATAGGTGAAACCGACGAACTCGATATCGGCAGCGCGCCGGACGACCGAGTTGTAACCGTCGCAGCCGACGACCCAGGGCGCGCGCAGCGTTTCGGTCTCGCCCGCCTCGTTGTCCAGCGTGATCGAAACGCCGTCAACAAGCGGTTCGACGTTCGTCACTTCGCAGGAGAACCGCATCTCGACGTCCGGCGTCTCGCCGATCTCGGCGATGATCGTCTCGACCAGCTTGAACTGCTCGTACTGGATGACGAACGGAAACTCGGTCATGTCCGCAAGCATCGAAAAATCGAACTCCGCGACGAGATCGCCGGACACGCGGTCGCGGTAGTGGAAGGTGGGCGAAACGAGGCCCTTCTCGAGTATCTCGTCGTAGACGCCGAGCTTCGCCAGCATCTCGAGCGACGACGGCTGGATCGCCGCGGCGCGCTGGTCCTCGATCGGTTCCGGTGCACGTTCAAGCACCGTGACCGGAATTCCCTTCCGGTACAGCGCCAGCGTCAGCACCATACCGACCGGCCCGCAGCCGACGATTACCACCCGTTCCCCTTGCTTCAGCGCCATGTTCCATCCCTTTTCTCAAGCGCCCAATTTAGCCGGGGCAGGGGGGCGGTCAAGCAGTCCTATACTTCGCGCTCGATGTGCAGCCTTGCCATGAAGGGCACGAAGGGATGGATGTCCAGACGCGCGAGTGCGTCCGGGTCCATTGTAACCAGCGCTGATATCTCCTCGTCGTTCAGTCCGGCGGCTGACGCGAAGGCGGTGCGGTCTTCGAGATAGCGCCGCCGTTCGGCCGCGTCGTTGGCGATCCGGTGCAGCGCGCCGGTGAGCGCCACGCGTTCGGGATCGACGGCGGGATAGTGCGGCGCGGCGGTCTCGGCGGCGCGGTCGGACCACCAGGCGAAGGTCGCGTAGTTGTGGTGCCAGCTCGGGTCGAACGACATCGCGTCGGGCGCGCGCTCGCCGAGCATGCCGGCGGCGGCTGCCCAGCAGCGCAGCTCGATATTTCCGGTATCGTCTAGCATCTGTTCGCTCAGCGACAGCAGCCAGCGAAGATTGCCCGACCCGAACTCCTTCATCAGCTTCAGGTCGAAATCCGTTGCCGGGCGCGCGTACCGCTCGGTGCCGGGGAAATGCGACAGTCCGCCGCTGGCGATGACCACGGCGCGCTTGCCGAGCTGTTTGAGGCCGCGCGCCATCGCCTGGCCGAGATGGTAGCACCGCTCGATGCTCGGCTGCGGCGGAACGTATGCATTGACGTAGAGCGGAACGATCGGACCGTCCCATCCAAGAAAGGTCAGCGGTATCCCGAACGCGTAGTCGAGATCGGCATTGCTGGTGAAGGCGGGGTCGAACTTCTCGTCCTGCAGATAGCGGATCAGGCCGCGCGCGGTGTCGCTGTCCACGTCGAAACGGAAATCGCGCCCGGCAAAATGGCCGATCGCCTCCTTGCCGTGATGAAGCGCGAATGACGGGACGCAGTGGAGCAGGAACTGGTTAGCGTGATCGTTGGCCACGACAATCGCGACGTCGGGCGAAAGTGCCTTCATCCGTTCGCCGTTTTCCCGCGCGAGTGCCTGGACCCGCTCGACCGTCGCTTTGTCCTCGGTATCGGGCAGCGTGAAGAACTGAGGCGCATGCGCCATGCACACCCCGCCGACGATGCCCGTTTCCCGTTTCGTCATCGGATTTTCTCCTCGTCAAGTTGCCCGATCATGCCACCGGCGGGCGAGGGCGGAAATCGGCGAATTGACCCCTTCCCGTCGGAATTATTTACAACTTGAAACAACGTGCCTTTTGCAAGGGCGTTAACGCACTGAAAAACAGAGATTCTGTTTCGTGGCATGGTTTTTGCAACATCGTTTCCAGAATTAAGGATAGGCAGGTTGTTATGTCGAAGTATCTGGATCGGTTGATCGTAATCGCGATGGCGGCGCTCCTGTCGATCGCAGCGGTTACCCACGTTTCCGCGATGGATAGGAATTCTTCGGAGCCGTCCGCACTGTCGAGCGCCCCTGCCGAAATCCACACGAGTTCTAAGACCGTCTGACGCCAACCCCGGACGGTTTTATCGGCGGCCCAGCGTATCCGGGCCGCCTTTTTTTGTCGTGATTCCCGGTTTCGTCGCCTGCCGGCGGCATGTCTCTCATGGTTCCATGCGCGTGAGACCACCGCGCTCCATGCGCGTGAGACCACCGCAGCAAGCGTTGGAAGCATTCCGACAGGCCCTGCGGCGCGATCCCGTCACGAGCGCCGCTTATCGCAAATTCAACTCGGACGCCGCGGGCCATCGCCGATTCTCCGGCATCGACGCCGCACGAGGTCGTCAACGTCACCTGCAGGGCCAACCGGGCGATGATCTTCTATTCGAACCTGTTCCACGAGTCAGGCGAAACAGACGTTCCGCGATGGATACGATAACCGTCGGATCAATGTGATACCGCTTTACGGCATCCGGGGCGAA
>JAYQUR010000193.1:0-6645 GCA_038148075.1 Alphaproteobacteria bacterium
CATCAGGACCGCATCCATCATTTCGGCGGGAATGCCGATGCCGTCGTCGGCGATCTCGAACTTCAGCCCGTCGCCGCTGTCGATAGAACAGCCGATGCGAACGGTTCCGCCCGGCCGCGTGAATTTCACCGCGTTGGAAAGAACGTTTATGAGTATCTGCTTCAGGAGGCGCTCGTCCGCGCGCATTCTTATCGGCGTTTCGGCGATGTCCAGGGTGAGCGAAATCCCGTTCTCGGCGGCCTTTCCGCGAAGAAGCAGGTGGCACGCCCGAACGGTATTTCAGGGATCGATGATCTCTTCCCGGAGGGTCAACCGGCCGGATTCGATTTTCGAGATGTCCAGGATGTCGTTGATGATGCTCAGCAGGTGGATGCCCGCGTCCGAGATATCGCGCGAATAGTCCAGATACTTCGGATTGCCCATCGGACCGAATATCTGGTTGTTGATGGATTCCGAGAATCCGATGATCGCATTCAACGGCGTTCTCAGTTCATGACTGACATTCGCGAGGAATTCCGACTTCGCGCGGTTGGCGAGCTCCGCTTCCTCCTTCAACGCCGCCAGGCGGCGCGAATATTCGCGTTCGCGTTCCAACCGGTCCAGCAGGATGGTCCGGTTTCGGATGACAAGGAAAGAGATCACAAGGCCGGAAAGACTGCCGATCGAGAACCCGGGAACCAGCGACATGGCCGACAGGTTCTCGAATCCGATCGCGCGGCCCATGACATTGAAGGCGATGGTTGCAACGAATACGCCGCCCGCGAGCGCGAAAAATGCGCACCACAGGTATTTCTTGTTTCGCTTGGGCAAAGCCGCGAGGCTCCTGGTTACTACTCTGACTACATGCGGCAACTACACACGGCGCAGTGCCGGAACGGTCGGGAAACGCTGAGGGGCGTCGACCGGCGGTTCATAAAGTATCAACGGCAGTAAAAGAAGTGTAAATCCCGGCTGTGTCCTCCGGGAGCCGCCCGAATCATAGCTCCCGCAATTCCGTCTTGAGAACCTTGCCGTAGTTGTTTTTCGGCAGGGCATCGATGAAACGGTATGCCTTCGGGCGCTTGAAACGGGCAATTTCCGCCAGACAGAGCGCATCGAGTTCCGCCTCGCGTACTTCCGCGCCCGGCTTGCGCACGACGAACGCGACGACCTCTTCGCCCCAATCCGGGTGCGCCCGCCCGATGACGGAACATTCGAGGACGCCGTCGTGGCGTAGCAGGATTTCCTCTACCTCGCGCGGATAGATGTTGGAACCGCCCGAGATGATCACGTCCTTCGACCGGTCCTTGAGCGTGAGAAAGCCTTCTTCGTCGAGCGCGCCCATGTCGCCGGTATGCAGCCATCCGCCGCGCAGCGTTTCGGCGCTGGCGGCCTCGTTCTGCCAGTAGCCCTTCATCACGACGTCGCCGCGCACCAGGATTTCGCCGATCTCGCCGACGGGTAGCGGCGTATCGTTCTCCCCGGCCACGCGCACTTCGACGCCGGTCTGCGCCGGTCCGACGGAGGCGAGCCGCTCCAGGTAGCGCGGGTGTCCGGACTCGGTATGAATCTCCCGGGAAACGGCGGTTATGGTCATCGGGGATTCGCCCTGCCCGTATATCTGGACCAGCTTCGGCCCAAGCAGGTGGAGCGCTTTCAGGCAATCCTCGACATACATCGGCGCGCCGCCGTAAACGATCGTCTTGAGGTTCGACAGGTCCGCGTCGGATATGCCCGGCGCCGACAGGAGGCGGGTGACCATCGTGGGAGCGAAGAAGAACGTTGCGCCTGGCCAGCGCGGCAGCAGCGCGAACACCTCGTCCGGATCGAACCCGCCCGAGTCCGGCACGACCTGGCATGCGCCGCGCTCGACATGCGGCAGGATGTACAGGCCAGAGCCGTGGCTCATCGGCGCGGCGTGGACGATGCAGTCCTCCGACGAAATGTTGTCGACATTCGCGAAATACGCCTCGTTCATCGCTCGCAGGTTCCGGTGCGTGAGCATCGCGCCCTTGGGCCGTCCCGTGGTTCCCGACGTGTAGAACACCCATGCGAGATCGTCGCCGTCCACGTCCGCCATCGGCGCCGGTTCTGCCGTGGACAGGGCGGCATGCTGCCGCGAGCCGGCGACGACGACGCGTTCAATGGACGGGATGCCGCTGGCGACCTCGGCGATTCCTTCGGCGAGATCGGGACTGACGAAGCAGACCCTTGCACCCGAATTCTCGAGGATCCAGGCGAACTCGCGCGGATGAAGCCGGGCGTTCATCGGTACCGCCGCGCAGCCTGCGTGCCAGGCGCCGAACAGGATCTCCGAATAGGCGGGATCGTTCTTCATGGCGAGGCCGATCCGGTCGCCCGGCGCGAGGCCGAGGTCGTTCCTGAAGGCGCCGGCCAGCCGCGCGGCCCGCTCGGCGTGTTGGGCGTAGGTTGCCGTGATCTCCGTGCCGCGGGCGAGGGCCGGGCGGTCGGGCACTGCGGCGGCAGCATCATGTAGTAGTTTCGCGAGGTTCATGTCTTATCTATACAGCAGATGATGACGCCGAAACTCCGGATATCCGAGCGTTGCCGGATGCATTCTGCTCTGGTCCGTTCCCTGTTTTTCGCCGTGCAGCTTCTCGCCGCGGCGGCGGCCGCCGGAAATGCTGGCTATGCGCAGAATAATCCTGTCGCGGGTTCGGGGAAACTGCCCGAACTCGATCCCTTTGCGGGCGCGCCGCAAAACGTGACCGATGCCGTGGCAACGATGCTCAGCAACCGGGCGGAACGCAGCCCCTTTTCCGCGATCAAGGGGTGCTTCAAGAATGCCGGACTCAACGAGATCGCCCAGATCGAGTGCCGTCAGCGTTTCGATCGCTATTTCGCCCATGTACGCGAAAAGCGCCGGGATCTGCTCGGGCCGTTGCCGCCGCTGGAAGTATATGCCCGACTCGCATCGCTGTCCGGCGATCCGCAAGGCGTTCGTTTCGCCAAGGACGTCTACGCGCTGAGAGGGCTTATCAACAATCTCGACGACGCGCGGGGCTTCGCGGAGGTGAAGAAGTGCTTCCAGCAGGCGGGGCCGCAGCCCGCTATTCGACAGATCTGCCGCCAAAACTTCGATCGCTTCCATACGGAACTGATGACGAAGAATGCCTTGCTGTTCCGGGATCTCGATCCGGAGGTGATCCGCAAGAGACTTTTCGCGGTCGCCGACGAGGGAAACTCGATCTTCGGCGTCGGCGAGACGACGGCGTTCGAGTCGCTGCGCAATATCCGCAAGGCCCAGCAGGAGGAGAAGGCGGCGGCGGCCCGCGCCATGGCGACCGCGCAGCGCTACTATTGCCGACCCTCAACCAGCCGGCGCGTGGCGCCGCTGGAGACCGTCATGGCGTCCGACGGGGTTTGTCTCTGCGCCTATGGCGGCCGGTACCTCGACTCCAGTCCGGCGGAGAAGGGGCGGCCCGTCAAGGCGGCCTACGGCCAGTGCGGCGCGGCGGGACGCTTCAGGGTCGCCGACCTCAACCGCGGCCGGCTGATGCATGGAGACTGGATAACGCTGCAGGCGATCCATGGCGGCTACGTTTCGGTACACCGCAACGGATTCGTCTATGCGGACCGGACGCAGGCGGGCAATTACGAGAAATTCCGTGTCGTGCGGCCGAGCAACCGCCCGGGACCGATCCGGCCCGGCGAGATGGTCACGCTGGTTTCGACCCGAAGCGTCTTCCTGACGACCAACCTCGCAGGCGGCGGCGCGTTGCGCGGTATCAAGAGCGTGCCGCAGCCGCACGAGTATTTCGTGTTCATCCGCTAGCTAGCGTACCGCTTCGAGGATGGAGCAGTAGTTGGCGACTGCCGAGCCGCCCATGTTGAACACGCCCGCGATTTCGGCGCCGTCGATCTGAAGCGCTCCGGCGTCGCCGCGCGCCTGCATCGCCGCCATGACGTGCATGGAAACGCCCGTCGCGCCGATCGGATGGCCCTTCGACTTGAGCCCGCCCGACGGGTTTACCGGCAGCCTGCCCGTCTTTGCGCTGATCCCGTTCGCGATGACCTCGGCGCCCTTGCCCTTATCGGCAAGGCCCATCGCCTCGTAGATCAGCAGCTCGGCGATGGTGAAGCAGTCGTGGACCTCGACGACGTCGAGATCGTCGACCCCGATTTTCGCCTGGGCGTAGGCCTGCCGCCACGCTTCCGCGGCCCCTTCGAACTGGGTGACGTCGCGCCGCGACATCGGCAGGAAATCGTTCACATGGCTGACGGCGCGGAACAGCACGGCCTTGTTCATGCCCATCGCTGTCTCGACGTCGGCGAGCACCACGGCCGCCGCGCCGTCTGTGACGGGCGAACAGTCGGAACGCTTCAGCGGGCCGGAGATCAGCGGATTCCTGTCGGACGGCTCGCGGCAGAACTCGTAGCCGAGATCCTTCTGGAAATGGGCGAGGGGGTTCACCGCGCCGTTGGCGTGGTTCTTGGCGGCAATCTGCGCCAGCGCATCCGACTGGTCGCCGTATTTCTGGAAATAGCTCTCGGCGATGCGCGCGAAGATGTCGACGAACGAGCCGTTCTCGCCGCCTTCCTCCTTGTAGTAGCTCGCCTTGGTCAGCACCTCGCCGATGGCCGCGCCGTTGAGCTCGGTCATCTTCTCCACCCCGACGCAGAGCACGATCTTCGCGCGCTTGGCGGCGATGGCGTTGAGGCCCTGGTGGATCGCCGCCGTGCCCGTCGCGCAGGCGTTCTCGACGCGCGTCGCGGGCTTGAAGCGGAGGTCGGGATGGACCTGCAGGACCAGCGAGGCCGGGAAATCCTGCATCACGAACCCGCCGTTGAAATGGCCGATGAAGATCTCGTCCACGTCGCCCGGCGCGACGCCCGCGTCGTTGAGCGCGTCCGTCGCCGCATCGACGATCAGCGTCTCCAGCTCTACGCCTTCGTGCTTGCCGAATTTGGTATGGGCCCAGCCCACGATGCAGCCGGTCATGGCGGTGTCCTTCTCTGAATTCTGCGGTCGCTAATCTGACACGTTGCGAAGCCCGGTCAAGCAGCCGGACGTCACACGGGCGTCGCGTTCACCAGCACGGCGGCCAGCAGGCACGGCTCGTCGGTGCGCACGCTCCAGGAATGGTTGGTGCCGCGCTGGATCATCATGTCGCCCTGCTTGAGGCAGACCTCGCTGTCGTAGAGGATCGCCCAGATCTCGCCCTTCACGACGATCAGGTAATCGACCGTCGAGGTCTTGTGCATCATCGGATCGTCGCTGCCCTCGACCGGCGCGTGGCCGGCGCCGATGGAATCGAACGCATCGCCGGCGTCGGCGTTGTCGCGCCACGCGCTGTCCGGCGGGAATTCGACGAGGCGGAAGATAGTGCCGTTCGGCGGCGGCTCGAGCACGACGGGCCGATCGGCGGCGTCCGCGTTGCCGGCATTGTCCGCCGGCGCTCCGTCGGTCTGCCACAGGTCGGTGAGCGCGAGACCCGGCATCGATTCCATTTCCTTCACGGCGGTCGCGTCGCCGTCGAAGATGAAGACCGACTTCCCGTTCTCGTCATGGCCCGTGACGACCCGCCTGATTTTCTCAACCATTCCTGTTCTCCCTCACGATTCTGTCTCTGCGGATGCCGATGCCTTCGACCTCCAGCTCGATGACGTCGCCGTCCGACAGGTAGCGCTCGAGTTCAAGCCCGCAGCCGCCGCCGACGGTGCCGGAGCCGAAGAATTCGCCCGGATGCAGCGTCTCGGAGCGCGAGACGTGGGCGATCAAATCCTCGAACGTCCAGTGGATGGTGCCGGAATGGCCGCGCGACCATTCCTCGCCGTTGATGCGCGCGATCATCGTGCAGTCGTAGGGATCGAGCGCGTCGGCGGTGACGATGCAGGGCCCGATGACGTTGCCGGTGTCGAAGTCCTTGCCCTTGCCGGGGCCGAGGCCGCCCGGCATCTCGATCATCTGCGCGTCGCGCGCCGAGATGTCGTTGAAGATCGAATAGCCGAAGATGTGCTCGCGCGCGCGTTCCTTCGGGATATCCTTGCCGCGCTTGCCGATGAAGAAGCCGAACTCGAGCTCGTAATCGAGCACGTCGGCGTAGTCCGGCCAGACGACGTCCTCGCCGTCGCCGATCACGGCCAAACGATTGGCCTTGTAGTAGATCGGCTGGCGGTACCAGACGTCGGGGATCTGGAAGAGGCCCTTTTTCTCGAACTCGGCGAGGGCCGCTTCGGGATCGGGTTCGGCCGCTGCGCGGTTCTTGCGCAGCACCGTGTAGGCCTGGATCAGGTGTTCCTCGAAGCACAGGCAGTCGCGGATCTGCGGCGGCGTGGGGAGCGGCGTCCGCAGCGTGACGGCGGCGCGGTCGATCACGCTGCCCGCGGGCGGTGCGGCCGCGATGGCCTTCGCGCCGGCAAGCGCGTCGTCGCCCGCTTAGATCAGCGCCAGCATCGAGGCGAATGCAGGTTCCGCGCGGGCCGCGTGCAGGTCAACGATCGCCGTATCGTTTTCCCGAAGCGCGCCGAGCCGGTCCGCGCCGTTCTCTCCCCGGAAAGTGACGAGTTTCATTCCCGTTCTCCTTCTCCGTTTGTTTTGCGCGCCGCGCGGGTGGCGGTCAAGGTTTCCCCCTCTCCCTAACCCTCTCCCCGGTGGGGAGAGGGGATAAGCATAGGGTATTACGATTCCGCTCCCCCTCAAGG
>JAYQUR010000194.1:0-6630 GCA_038148075.1 Alphaproteobacteria bacterium
GTTCCAATTCCTTCCGGTCGGACGATGCGGAATACAATGCGGTCGGGCTTCTGCATGCGGAAATGCGGCGCTGCGGTTCCCTGATCCTCGAGGCCGCAGACAGGACGAAAGTACCGGCCGGCGGCGCCCTCGCAGTCGACCGCGATGCCTTTTCGGACGCCGTGACTCAGGCGTTGCAATCGCATGAGCTGATCGAGATCGAGCGCGGCGAAATCGCCGGCCTGCCGCCCGAAGACTGGCGAAACGTGGTCGTCGCAACAGGCCCCCTTACATCGGCGCCGCTTGCAGAAGCGATCGCGCAGCTGACCGATGCGGATGCGCTGGCCTTCTTCGACGCCATCGCACCCATCGTCTACACCGAAAGCATCGATTTCTCGAAAGCGTGGTTCCAGTCCCGTTACGACAAGCCGGGTCCGGGCGGCACCGGCAAGGACTACATCAACTGCCCGATGGACAAGGCGCAGTATCTCGCGTTCCTTGCCGCGCTCGACGCCGCGGAAAAGACCGAGTTCAAGGATTGGGAAGCCGACACCCCCTACTTCGAAGGATGTCTGCCGATCGAGGTAATGGCGGCGCGCGGCGAGGACACCCTGCGCTACGGGCCGATGAAGCCGGTCGGACTCACCAACCCGCACACGAACGACAAGGCCTACGCCGTGGTCCAGCTCCGTCAGGACAATGCGCTCGGCACGCTCTACAACATCGTCGGCTTCCAGACGAAACTGAAGCACGGCGAGCAATCCCGCGTCTTCCGCATGATCCCCGGCCTCGAGAACGCATCGTTCGCGCGCCTCGGCGGCATCCACCGCAACACGTTCCTGAACTCGCCGCGCCTGCTCGACGGGACCCTCCGACTCAAGGCGATGCCACGCCTGCGCTTCGCGGGTCAGATCACCGGTGTCGAGGGCTACGTGGAAAGCGCGGCCATCGGGCTGCTCGCAGGCCGGTTCGCGGCAGCGGACGAGACCGGCGCAACGTTCCGCGCGCCCCCGCCCGTCACCGCGCTCGGCGCCCTGCTCGGCCACATCACAAGCGGCGCCGACGACGAGACCTTCCAGCCGATGAACGTCAATTTCGGGCTATTGCCGCCGCTCGAGCAGCGCATCAAGGGACGCGAACGCAAGAAAGCCTATTCAGCCCGGGCCGTCGCGGCGCTCGATACGTGGGCCTCGGACGTCCTCGCCGACGCCTGATCAGAGCTTTCCCGTAACGGCGGTCCGAAGCGTCCGCAGCTGCACAGAGGGGCGCGAAGGCTCCGCACCTGCATCGAAGACGTCGCCGCCGCGCCGATGCAGCCGATCCAGGTAAAGACCGGCCGTACCGGCATAGGCGACCGCCGGCCGGACTGCACGATCGATCTTTCCCGCGTCGCGCTTGAGCCGACCCAGCCGTTCACGGGTCTCCGCAATCAAGGGCGCGATCGCTTCCGCCACCCGCTCCCGCTTGCGTCCCGACAGAACGTCGTCCGTCCGCAGTCCGGCACGCCGAAGAAGATCCATCGGCAGTCGCACCTGCCCGCCCGATGCGTGAAACGGCACGGCGCGCAACATGCCGGCGAGCCCCCAGACCGTTCCCGCCTCCGCCGCCGTTTCACGCCCGCCGCCGCAAATCCCTGCCGCCAGCGCGGACAGCTCGCCCGCCGTCGCCGCGACGTACCGGCGGAACGTGGCCATGTCCTCGGGCGGAACGTCCGACAGATCGAACGACCGGGCGTCGATCAGGGCATCAAGCGACGCGCGCGGAACGTCGAAATTCCGCGCGACCGCCGCGATCTCTTCGGCGACGGCGTGATTGCGCACGGCGCCCGCAAAAATGCCCTCGACCGTATCGCGCCACCATTGAAGCCGCATTTCGCCGATCAGGGGTTCGCTTACGCGTTCGCGCGTGGAGGCGAGTTCGAGGTTGAAGGCATAGAGCGCCATCAGCGCACGACGGATTTCTGGCGGGGCGAAAACGGCCGCGAAATAGCGGGCGTAGTCGTAATGCCGGACCTGTGCGGCGCAATGCTCGGCGGCTGACGTCTCTGACATGGCCCGGCAGTCTAGGGAGAGCGTACCGAGTCGTACAGAAGCGCGGTTAAGATCGGGCGATGGACGACATGACGGATTTCCTGCCGCCGCCGGGCACGTTCCGCGATCCCGAGATCGAGAGGAACATCGCCGCCGTGCGCGCTGCTGCCGCTGGCGCCGCCGGCGACGGACTGCCCGACGACGTGGCCGTCCTGGCGGAACGCATTCGCCAGGCGCATGAGAAAATCGCCGCGTCCCGCCGCGTCGCCCGTCTGTCGGAACTGATCGCGCTCGCACAGTTCGGTCCGGGGTCCGCCGCTCGCGCCGTCGCCTGGGCGTGCGGCGACGAGGCCTCCGGACCGGCAGCGGAGGCCGTCTATATCGGCGGATTTCTGTCCGATATCGCCGCTTCGTCGCATCTTTCGAACCGGTTTGCGCCGGACAGCGACGATGCGCTGAAATCGTTGCTCGAACGGGCGGGTGCCGCCCTCTCGGTTTCCTCGCTCGGCGACGCGCCGCCGCTCCGGCGCCATCTGCGACGACGCAGAGCGACCGCCATGCGATTGAACGAGAAGACGGCGCGGCGCGGGCCCAGCGACCGGAAAGATGTTATTAACCTTTTCGACCGACTGCTTATCTCCTGCAGGCTGATGTTCGGCGCGGGGGGCGGGAAATGATCCCCGGCGGCCGGCCGGAAGGGGTATAGAGCCGATGGCGACGATCCACGTCCTGGGCGCCGGTGTAGCCGGCCTTGCCTGCGCCGTCCGCTGCGCGGCGGGCGGCGCACAGGTCGTCCTGTACGAAGCGGCCAACCAGGCAGGCGGACGCGCCCGATCGTTCCGGGACGAAAGCCTCGGCTGCGTGATCGACAATGGCAATCACATGCTGATCGGCGCGAATACCGCGACACGCAACTATCTCTCCGAAATCGGGGCTGCCGATACCGTCCGCGAGGTCGACGACGGCGGTTTCGCGTTCATCGACATGGCGAGCGGCGCGCGCTACCGCTTCCGTCCGGGTGGCGGGCTTCTGCCGCTCTGGCTGATGTCAGCCGACTGCCGGATACCGGGAACGTTTGCGGGCGACTACGTGCGTCAGGGACTCCGACTGCGGCGCGCGCGCGCAGGCGACACCGTCGCGGACGCGGTCGGCGAATCATCGCCGCTCTACCGGACGCTCTGGGAACCGCTCTGCCGGGCGGCGCTCAACACGCCGGCGAACCGCGCCAGCGCCAGGCTGCTATGGAAGGTCGTGCGCGAAAGCTTCACGAAGGGGAAACGGGCGGCGCATCCGGTCGTCTTTCACAAAGGCCTGTCCGCGGCCCTCGTGACCCCCTCGCTCCGGCAACTTAAAGAGCACGACGCCGAGATCCGGTTTTCCGCCCGTCTCCGCGGTATGCGCTGGGCCGATCATCGCGTCACGTCGCTCACCTTCCCGGAAGGACAGCTTCGTATCGGCGCAGCCGATGCCGTGGTGCTGGCCCTGCCGCCCGAGGCGTGCCGCGAGGTCTGGCCGGAAGCGGACCCGCCCATGGAGGTGCATCCGATTCTCAACATCCACTATCGGCTGGACGAGCCTGTGGCCTTGCCGTGGGAGATGCCCTTCGTCGGCGTTATCGGGGCGGAGACGCAGTGGATCTACGTCCGCGACAACGTGCTGTCGCTCACCGTCAGCGCCGCAGACGACCTTGCCGACAGGCCGAACTGGGAACTCGCCAATCAGCTTTGGGGAGAGGTCGGACGCATTCTCGGCCGCTCGGCGACCCGGCTGCCGCCCTGGCGCGTGATCAAGGAACGGCGGGCGACGTTTGCGCAGACACCGGAACAGGTCGCACGCCGGCCCAAAACGACGACTTCTCTGGGCAACCTGTTCCTCGCCGGAGACTGGACGGATACCGGCCTGCCGGCGACGATCGAGGGAGCCGTTCAATCCGGCTTCAAAGCCGCGACCCGGGCGCTTTCCGCCGTTCGAAATGCAACGGCAGATAACGGGAAGTAACGCGGATCCCGCTTCCCCCTTCGATTCGCGCACGAACGCTCCGGTTCTGCCAATTGGTCGACCTGCGACATTAAGTCACTGAATAAAAACATTTAATCGGTTCGAGCGCGGATAAAGGCCGCCGACCGTTTCGTCACAGTATCCCGATTGAACCCCCGATTCATAATCGTTAGCATCTAACTGCTTGAAAAAATGAGGGGTTCTCCGATGGCTAAAATTCTTTCCGACCTTACCAGCACGATTATTGCCGGTATCGTCCTTGCCGTCGTTCTCATCATCGTCCTGATGGCCTGGCATAACGCGGGGCTCGCGCTGGACAAGGCCTGGTGGTCTTTCCTGTTCAGGTGGCTGCACGTGGTCAGCGGGGTGATGTGGATCGGCATTCTCTGGTACTTCAACTTCGTCCAGATCCCGAACATGGGCAAGATACCCGACGAACAGAAACCTGCCGTCACCGGCGTCATCGCGCCGGCGGCGTTGTTCTGGTTCCGCTGGGGCGCCATGTCGACGATCATTACCGGTCTCATCCTTGCGTGGCTGAACGGCTACCTCGGAGATGCGATCGCGATCGGCCTGACCGACGGCGTGCCGAAGCACACAGCGATCGGCATCGGCATGTGGCTGGGCACCATCATGTGGTTCAACGTCTGGTTCATCATCTGGCCGAACCAGAAAAAGGCGCTGGGCATTGTCCAGGTCGAGGCCGACGAGAAGGCGAAAGCGGGTCGTACCGCGATGCTGTTCTCGCGGACCAACACCATGCTGTCGATCCCGATGCTGTACGCCATGGTCTCGGCCCAGAACCTGTTCTAACGAAACTGTTCTGATCTGAACCGGCGAAAGCCGAAACGACGAAGGGGGCCTCCGGGCCCCCTTCTCTTTTGTGCGCTATCCGGCGCGATTCATTCCACGGCAAGAAGCGCTGCGGCGACAGCCCTGTCCTCGGACAGAAGAACGTTGAACGTCCGGCACGCCGCCCCGGTATCCATGAACTCCGGGACAATCCCGAGCGGCTGCATCGCCTCGCGGATATTCACGTTCGGCGGCGCCATCCGCGTGCCGCACCCGATCAGCAGAACCTCAATCTGTTCTGCCGCCTCGTAGATCGGGCCGAGATTTTCGGGCAGGACGTCGACGAAGCTCTCCACCGCCCAAGGCAGGGTCCGGTTGGGCAGAATGATGACGGAACCCTCGTAGCGCCTGCCCGCAACGCGAAACCCGCCGGCGCCGTATCCCTGGATTAGCTGGCGTCCTTCCGGAATGTCGGGCGTGATATCCGCCATGTCGGACCGGCCGAAAGCCGCTACCGCGCCGGCGTTTCCGTGCCCGGCTCGTCGTCTGAGTCGCCGACAAGCAGGCCGGTACGGCGAAGGTTCATGAAGATCAGCAGCGGCACCGCGATGAAGATCGACGAATAGGTGCCGACCACGACGCCCCAGATCATTGCGAAGCTGAAGCCCCGGATCACCTCGCCGCCGACGAAATACAACGCCAGCAGCGCGATCAGCGTGGTCACGCTCGTCAGCAATGTACGCGACAGCGTGTCGTTGACCGAGAGGTTGAGGAGCTCGGCAAGCGGCATCTGCTTGTACTTGCGCAGATTCTCGCGCACCCGGTCGTAGACGACCACCGTGTCGTTGATCGAATATCCCGCGATGGTAAGGATTGCGGCGACCGTCGACAGGTTGAATTCCATTCCGAGGATCGAGAAGATTCCGATGGTCAGTATCACGTCGTGCAACAGCGCGACGACGGCACCGACGCCGAAATGCCATTCGAACCGGAACCAGATGTAGATAAGCATCGCCGCCAGCGCGAGCAGCACCGCAGTAACGCCCGCCTCGATCAGTTCGCCGCCCACCTTCGGTCCGACGAATTCGGTCCTTCGATAGTTTACGTCGCTGCCAAGCGCCTTCTTGGCTATCTCTACCGCCGCGAGCTGGGCCTTCTCGTCGCCCTGCTGGCGTTCTATCCGGATGAGCACATCGGTATCGCGGCCGAACTCCTGGAGCTGGACCTCGCCGAGGCCGAGTCCGCCGAGCGTATCGCGAAGTTCGGACAGGTTGGCCGGTCCCTGCGTGCGGATCTCGATCAGGATACCGCCGCGAAAATCGATGCCGTAATTCAGTCCTTTTCCGAAAAACAGGCCGATCGAGACCACGCACAGCGCGAGCGACAGCGCGACTGCCACCTTGCGAAAACGCATGAAGTCGATTTTGGTGCCGACGGGAACGAGGTTGATCAGACGCATGGCTTGGTTCCCCTCAAAGCGGCAGCTGTTTCGGGCGCTTGCGCACCAGCCACGTGACGACCATCAGCCGGGTCACCATGATCGCGGTGAACATCGACGTCATCAGGCCGAAGGCGAGCGTCACCGCGAAACCCTTGATCGGGCCGGAACCGAACTGGAACAGCAGCACGGCGGCGATCAGCGTCGTGATATTGGCGTCGACGATCGTCGTCAACGCGCGCCCGTAGCCGGCATCCACCGCGGAGATCGGCGTTCGCCCGTTGCGCGCTTCCTCGCGTATACGCTCGAAGATGAGCACGTTGGCGTCGACCGCCATGCCGATGGTCAGAACGATGCCCGCGATGCCCGGCAGCGTCAGCGTCGCCTGGAGCA
>JAYQUR010000195.1:0-6507 GCA_038148075.1 Alphaproteobacteria bacterium
GAACGGAGCAATGACATACGGCACGTTGCTTGGCGCCGGGTTGGCAGCTGTCGCGGCCATCGGCCTCTCGATCGGCAGCGCAACGGCGCAGACCGCCTCCCCGCCGTCCGAGACCGCGCAGGTACCCCGCATTCTGGATATCCTCGATATCAATCGGGACGGCAAGGTGACGATGGACGAGATCGCAGCCGAGCAGAAGCGCCTGATCGGCGCCGCGGATATCGATGGCGACGGCAAGCTGTCGGTCGAGGAATTCCGCCGGCGGGGCCGCTGGTTCCAGCGCCTGCATACCACGACCCTTTTCGACCTGCTCGACGTCAACGGCGACCAGACCCTGTCGGCGGAGGAGATCGCAAATCCCTCGGCACGCTGGTTCAAGCGGTATGACAAGAACGCCGACGGCGGCATCGTCGCCGACGAAGTTCCGCAATTGCAGGACCGCCGGCGCGGGCGGCGCTAGGCCCCGGAAAGGACGAACCGGATTGGCGGAGACCCCGGACGACATCTCGGACGACGTCCTTGTCGCGCGGGCCGCGCGTGGCGATGCCGCAGCCTGGCGCGCGCTCGCCGACCGTCACCTGTCCGCCGTGGTCTCGTTCTCCTGGTACCGGCTCGGCGACCGGATCGAAGCGGAAGACGTCGCCCAGGAGACAATGCTGCGGTTCTCGCGCAAGGCGCCGAACTGGGAACCCGACGGCCCCAAGGTCCGCACCTGGCTCTACCGGGTCGCAGGGAACCTCTGCATCGATCGCCAACGCGCCCGACGTCCCGAAAGCCCAATCGAAGACGTCGAGGAAACGGCGGTCGTCGATATCCAGCCGCACCTCGACGGAAATCTCGACGCCCGCCGTGTAGTGCACAAGGCGCTGACGGATTTGCCGCACCGCCAGCAGGTGATGCTGATTCTGGTCTATTATCTGGGCCACACGGTGCGCGACGCGGCGGACATGCTGGATATCAGCGAACATGCTGCGGAATCCCTGCTCGCCCGCGCCAGGCGCGCGATGCGGGCCGCGCTCGAACCGAACCGCGAAGACCTGTTGGGAGCAAGGTCATGAAGACCGACAGTTTCAGTATTTCCGATACGGACCTCGATGCCGCACTGGACAGCCTCGAGCCGCCGACGCCGTCCGACACGCTGCGGCGGCGCGTCGGGGCGATGGCGCTGGCGCCGAAGAGTTCGCCCGCCGCCTGGCGGTATGCCGCGGCGGCCGCGCTGGTGTTCGCGGTGGGCGTCGCAGGACTGCTGCGCCTGGAAGCGCCGTCCGAAACGTCGATTGCGGAAGCGCCGCCGACCGCTGCCGTCGGTGAAATTTTCGCCCAGGAACTGCCTCTCGTCGACGGGTTCGGCGCGCCGGAACGGCGCGAAACGCTCTCGGTCGCGGGGCTGCCGCTCGAGTAGCCGCGGCCCGGTTCGGATCAGGCGCGGACCCAGCCCCCGTCGACATAGATCGTCTGACCGGTCACCATCCGCGCATCGTCGCTCGTCAGATACGCGAGCGTGCCGACGAGATCGTCGGGCTGCATGATCTCCTTGATCGCCTGATGATCGGCGACCAGGCGGAACCGGTCCTCGCTGCGCGGTTCGGTCAGCGTGGTACCCGTCGTCCGGACGAGGCTCGGCGCGATCGCGTTGACCGTGATTCCGTACGGGGCGAGATCGGTCGCCAGCGCCCGCGTGAAGCCGACCGCGCCACCCTTGCTCGGAATGTAGTGCGCATAGCCCGCGACGGGCGTCGCGAAGGTCGACGACGACATGTTGACGATCCGCCCCCAGCCGCGCGCCTTCATGTCCGGCACGAACGCCTTGGCAGTAAGGAACAGCGCATCGAGATTGATCGACATGACGCGCCGCCAGTCCTCGAAGGAAATGTCGTCGAACGGCACGTTCGGATAGATACCGGCGTTGTTGACGAGAATATCGCAGCGGCCGAAATCGTCGAGGACAGCCGCGCCGAGCGCTGCGACGGAATCCGGGGATGCAACGTCGCAGTCGTAGGCGCGCGCCTTCCTTCCTGCCGCCTCGACTGCCGCAACCGTTTCCGCCGCATTCGCGAGGTCGGCGACAGCAACATCGACGCCCTCCGCCGCCAGCCTTTCCGCGTATGCCCGGCCGATTCCCGTCGCGCCGCCGGTGATGACCGCGACCTTGCCGTCGTGTCCCTTACCCATGACTTTCCTCCATGCGATCCGCGCGATAACGCGCTTGTTACTGCCCTTCCGGGCCGCCCTTCCCATATCGTGCAGCAAAGCGGGAGTATCGAGCCATGAAAAAATTCCTCATCGCGGGCGTCCTGGCCCTGTCGACCGCGCTGGCCGCGGGCGGCGCTTCGGCACAGAAGCTTGCCACGGCGATATTCGCAGGCGGCTGTTTCTGGTGCGTTGAATCGGATTTCGACCACGTGCCCGGGGTCGTCAAGACGGTGTCGGGCTATACGGGCGGCAAGACGGATAATCCGACGTACAAGCAGGTGACCTACGGCGATACAGGACACCGCGAGGCGGTGGAAATCACCTACGATCCGTCGAGGGTAAGTTACGAGAAACTGCTGACCGTCTTCTGGCACTCCGTCGATCCGACCGACGGCGGGGGCCAGTTCTGCGATCGCGGCGTATCGTACCGGTCGGCGATCTTCGTGCAGAACGACGACGAACGGCGCCTCGCGGAAGATACCAGGCGGCAGGCGGAAAAGGACCTGAAACGGGACATCGCAACGACCGTGGAGACGGCGTCGGCATTCTATCCTGCCGAGGACTATCATCAGGATTACTACACGAAGAATCCGCTGCGCTATAAGCTCTACCGCTGGAATTGCGGCCGGGACCAGCGCGTGCGGGAACTCTGGGGCGACAAGGCCTACATGGGCATTCCGAAGAGCGGATAATGTGGGCAGGAAAGCCCGGAGCTCCTAATTTCCGCCGTTCATCGCCCGCCACACGCGTTCCGGCGTCGCGGGCATCTCGATGTGCGTCACCCCATAGTCGGAAAGCGCGTCGACGATCGCATTGACGACCACGGCGAGCGCGGGCGTGGCGCCGCCCTCCCCGCCGCCGCGCACCCCGAGCGCGTTTGTCGGCGTCGGAACCTCCATCAGGCCGGTATCGAACGACGGAAAGTCCCCCGCCCGCGGCAGCGCGTAGTCGAGCAGCGAGCCGGCGAGCAGCTGGCCGTCGCCGGCATCGTAATGGGCGTTTTCCATCAGCGCCTGCCCAGCGCCTTGTGCGATGCCGCCATGGGTCTGGCCGTGCAGGATCATCGGGTTGATAGCGCGGCCGACGTCGTCGACTGCCGAATAGCGCACAACCTCGACCGCGCCGGTATCGGGATCGATCTCGACCTCGCACACCTGCGCGCCATAGGGATAGCCCGGGTGCTGCATCACCTCCTGGCACTCGGCGCCGAGCGGTCCCCGCAGATCCGCCGGCAGCTCTTCCAAAAGCCCGTCGCCCCTCTCGGCCGCCGCGGCAACCTCGAAAATGCCGACCGACCGGTCGGTGCCGGAAATCTCGAAGCGGCCGGCCGTAAAGGCGATGTCTCCGGGCGCGGCTTCCAGCATCTGTGCGGCGATCCGCTTGCCGCGCTCCACGATCTGATCCGACGCCTTGCCCATGACGATGCCCGCCATCCGCATCGAACGCGCCGAGTGCGAGCCGCCGCCGTCCTTCACCACATCCGTGTCGCCGGTCAGCAGCCGGATCGCCTCGAACGGTACGCCGAGCCAGTCGGAGACGCATTGCGCGAAGCTGGTCTCGTGGCCCTGCCCGCTCGACGTGGTGCCGATCACGACGTCGACGCGACCTTCGGGCCGCACGGTGATCTCGGTTCGCTCCATCGGGAAACCGCTGGTGATCTCGATATAGTTCGCGAAGCCGATGCCGCGCAGACGGCCGCGCGCCTGCGCCGCCTCGCGTCGGGCGGGAAACCCCTCCCAGTCGCCCATCTCGAGCGCGCGCGCCATCGCGGTCGGAAAATCGCCGCTGTCGTATTCGAGGCCGAGCGCCGTCCGGTACGGCATCCGGTCAGCGCCGACGATATTGCGGCGGCGCAGTTCGATCGGATCGAAGCCGCATTGGCACGCGGCGATATCGATCAGGCGTTCGGTGATGAACATCGCCTCCGGACGTCCGGCGCTGCGGTACGGTGCGGTAGGCGACGTGTTGCTGAGCGCCGCGACGCCGCGCACGCGCGCCGTCGGGAAATCGTACACGCTCGGCAGAAGTTCCGTCGTCTTGGTCAGCGGCACGAAGGCGATCGTGTACGCGCCGACATTGCTGACGATGTCCGCCTTGAGCGCGAGGAACCTTCCGTCGGCATCGAGCGCGAGCGTCGCATCCGCATAACAGTCGCGGCCGTGATAGTCGGACAGGAACGCTTCGCTGCGGCTCGCCTGCCAGCGGACGGGGCGTTTCAGACGCATCGCCGCCCACGCGACGATCGCGTATTCGGGGTAGGTCCAGTTGCGCGTGCCGTAGTTGCCGCCGACATCACCCGCGACCGCCCGAATCCTTTCCTCGCCGATACCGAGCGCGGCGGCAACGTCTCTCTTGAAGCGGACGGAATTGTCGCAGCCGCAAAATATCGTCAGTCGGTCGGCTTCAGTATCGTAGTCGCACGATGCCGCCCGCGTCTCCAGCATCACGCCGGTCGCCCTCTGGATCCACGTCTTGAGCGACACGACGTGCGCGGCCCCGTCGATGGCTGCCTGCGTGGCATCCGTATCGCCGAATCCGCCGTCCAGGCAGATGTTTCGCGGGATGTGCGGCCATAGTTGGGGCACGTCGCCGCCGGCCAGCGTCGGCGTCGCGGTGACCGACGGCAGCGGCTCGTAATCGACGACGATCTTCTCCGCCGCGTCGAGCGCGGCCGCCTGCGTCTCGGCAACGACGGCTGCGACGGGATCGCCGACATAGCGCACACGCTCGGAGGCGAACAGCGCGTGCGGCGTCGCCTTCTTTTCGGACCCGTCGCTGTTCTGCAGGTCGAGATCGACGATGCCGGGAATATTCGAGTAGCTCGGCAGTTCGTTGATGCCGTCCGCCGCGAGATCGACGGCCGTTAGTACCAGCAGGACGCCGGGGCTCGTCTCCGCGGCCGATGTGAGGATGCCCTTGATGTGCGCGTGCGCATGCGGCGACCGTACGACGACCATGTGCGCCTGACCGGGGATCGCCACGTCGGTCGTGTAGCGTCCGGCGCCGGTGACGAGCCGCAAATCCTCCTTGCGCCTGACCGGCCGGCCGATGCCGCCGGTCTCTATCGTCGTTCCCTCCATCCTGCGCCCGCTTTCCTGATCGTTGTTGCGGAGGAATTATCGCCAATGCGGAGGCGCGGCGCTACGACCTAGCCGATCTCCTGTTGCGCGCGCGGCTCTCGCGGTAACTCACATAATAGGTGCTGGCGCAGATAACGGCGGCGCCGAGCCACGTCCAGCTGTCGGTCGACTGGTCGAAGAGAATCCAGGCGAGCAGGGCGATGAGCGGCAACTGCACGTAGTTGACGATGACCACGAGGCTCGCCTGCGCTTCCTTGAATGCGCGGGTCTGGCATTGCTGGGCGCCGACGGTGCAGACGCCGAGCGCCAGCAACAGCGGGATATCCTCGAACCCCGGATCGCGCCAGTCGAAATACGCTCCCACAGCCGATAACGGGATCATCAGCGTATAGAGATAGAACACCATGGCGTTGGGGTTCTCGGTCGCGGTCAGTTTCTTGGTGCCGACAAGCGCCGCCGAAAACGAAGCGGCGGCGAACAGTGTCGCGAGCGCCGGCAGCGAGACCTCGATCACCCCGGGCCTCAGGATGATAAGCGCGCCCGCAAACCCGACAATCGTCGCGGCGATTCGATGGACGCCGGGCCGTTCGGCGAGCCAGATCGCGGCAAGAACGATCGTAAAAAGGGGCATCGTGAACATCAGCGCGTTCGCGTCCGCCAGCGGCATGCCCGCGATGCCGTACATCCATGCCACGGCGCCGACATAGCTGAACGCCATCCGCCACATGTAAAGGCGCATCTGCGAAGTCCGCAGCGCCGAGACGCCCACGGCCACGATCCAAGGCGCCATGAACAACGAGCCGAGCACCGCGCGAAAGAACACGATCTGGTTGACCGGAAACGTCTCGGACAGTCCGCGGACGACGACGTAGATCAGGGCATAGAAAACGCAGGATGCGACCATCCAGAGTATGCCGCGAACCGGCGCGGACAGGCCGACGAGGGCGGTCATTCTGCGATCTTTCGGGGTTTGACGACGGCCGCCGGTAACAGTAGCCTGCTAGCAAGATTACGGTTCGTTCCTGCCCGGGAAGGTTTCCGCATCACAAAACGCCGCCCGCGAGGGCGCACGCATCATCCGGCGTCGGCCGATAAGCGCGAACTGCGCACAATAAGAGCCATAACGGCGCCGGTGCCCTAATGGACGGGAACGTTCGTTCAGGGGGCTGACGGCCGGTCCTCCGCAAGGACCGGCCGTTTTTATGCACTGAGAGCCTGTCCGCGGATCGTATAC
>JAYQUR010000196.1:0-6520 GCA_038148075.1 Alphaproteobacteria bacterium
TGCCATGATGGCGTGGTCGATGTTTGCGGGATCGCTCGCACTGATGGTCGTGGCGGCTTTTCTCGGCGATCCGTTCGGCAACTCGCTAAAGATGAGCGTCGAGGGATGGACCGCCTTCGCTTTTCTGGCCCTGCCGGGCGGTGCCGGCATGATGCTGCTGTTCATTACGGGGTATCGCCTTGTCACGCCGACGCAGGCGGCAATCGCCGTCGGCTGCAATCCGCTGACGGCAATATTGTTCGCTTCGTGGTTGCTTGGGGAGCCCATCGGTTGGGGCAGCGCCGTCGGCTTCTTCCTCATCACGGCGGCGGTGCTTTGCGCAAATACTCGCTCCCGGGCGCGCAATCGTCCCTGAAACCGACTCTCCCATATTTATACATTTTTAATATTACCGGGGTACTTGGCGTCTGTCTTTCAACGAGCACGCGTAGAGTGCGTACTTTCCATTCCACTTGAAAAACGGAAGGAGCCATCACATGGCTGCCAAGACTGCTGTTAAACGTAAGCCGGCTGCGAAGGCCAAACCGAAGATGAAATCGGCCACGACCCGCCGCTCTCCCGCGAAGAAGACCGCGGCCAAGAAACCCACCGCCCGCAAGGCTCCGGCGCGCAAGCCGGTCGCCCGCAAGGCGATTCGTCGTCCCGCGATGCGTCACGCGGCGTAAAGAATACATCTTCGCCGGCCCTGCCGGCGGGACGGAAAACGGCGGCCGATTGGCCGCCGTTTTTCGTTTGGGACCGGCCTCGGTTTCGCCCGTTAAGTCCGTATGCCAATATCTTCCATATGCAGGTCGAACCGTTTCCGGAGAATGCCGATGAATTCCGCATCGCGTCGTGGTCGAAGGGATATCCTCGCGCTTGGCGGTCTTTTACTGCTGTTGATGGCCGCCGCCTGTCAGACGAAAGACGCGAGGCCGCCGGTCGTCAGTTCCACGTATGCGCCGGTCGTCGCGGAATCCGATGACGATCGTGCATTCCAGCGTCCGCGCGAAGCCTATGGGCTCGGCAAGTATGAGCTGTCCCGGTCCATTTGCGAATCGCTGCTGGACAGAGGCTATGTTCTCGCAAACAACCTGCTCGCGTTGCACTACGAGTTCGGACGTGGCGCGAGCGAGGATATCAAAAAGGCGGTTGAATTGTTTCGCGCCGGCCACGCGGCCGGCGATCCGCTCGCCGCGGTCGGGCTTGCGAAGCTGTATCGCAGAGGCAAAGGCGTCGAGCGGGATTACGAAAAGGCGCGCGAACTGTATCGGGAAGGAGCCGACGCAGGGATCCCGTCCTCCATGGTCGCGCTTGCCGGGATGTACCGGCTCGGCCAAGGGGGCGCCAGGGAACCGGCGCGTGCCCAGGAGCTTTATCGCCTGGCATTCGCAACGGTCGAACAAAGGGCCGCTTCCGAGGATCTTCAGCACACCCACCTGCTGGCGCACCATTATCTGAGCGGTATCGGGACGACACGGGATGCCGACCGTGCCGAGAAATTGTTCGAACAGGCGGCCGAAAAAGGATATGTGCCGTCGATGGACTGGCTCGCCCGTGCGTATTTCCGCGGACGTTATGTGACCCGCGACATGGAGACGTCGCGAATGTGGTCGGAGCGCAGCGCCGCGTCGGGAAGCAGATTGGGGCAGATCAACACCGCGCTCCGGTACCTGAAGAAAGGACCGCAGCGCAACGAGGCCAAGGCAGCTGACTTGCTGCGAAAGTCTGCCGATCAAGGATTTTCGCTCGCGACGATCCAGCTTACTGTCTTGCTGCTGACCGCCGAGGAAATAGATCGCGACCCCGTCGAGGCGGCCCAATATCTCAAGATCGAGGCCGACAAGGGGTTTCTCCCGGCGATGGGTATGTACGGTCTATTGCTCGAAAGCGGGATCGGGGTGCCGCGCGACGACGCGGCGGTATTCCGCCTGTACTCGCGCGCGGCAGAGAAGAATTACGCAACGGTCTACCATCGCCTCGGGACGATGTATCTATACGGTCGCGGGACCGAGGCCGATCCCGTTGAGGCGATCCGCTTTTTCGAGAAGGCGCTGCCGAAGATGAAACCCGGCAAGGCGCGGGTCACGACCCGCTGGAACCGCGAGATCGCCATCAACCGGCTCAGCGCCGAACAGGTCGAGACGCTGCAGGCGGAAGGGCTGCTCGCCGGCGTGGCGCCGGGTAAACGCTCGACGTCGGATTCCCTGCGGGACGAAACGGCGGAGGTCGTGCGGCGGCTGTCGCGAAGCGACAAATCGAAGCTGTCGGCGTTGGTCGAGGATTCCGTCAGGCACGGACTCGTCACCCTGCCGTCGGGCAAGGGGGGCGCTCGGGCGCTTCAGGCACAGCTTAAATACGATTCCGGCGACCTGAAGGGTGCGCTGGACGATGCCGACGCCGCCATCCGCTCGGGCAACGACAACGCGATCGTTTACGTCCTGCGATCCGCGATCCACATAAAACTCGGGAATAATGCGGATGCGCGCAGCGACCTGACGACCGCGATCAGGAAGGAGCCTCGAAATCAACGGTTCTACGTCCTGAGGGCAAACGCCAGCGCGAAGATCGGCACGCCCGAAGCGCTTCTAGAAGCTTATCTGGATGTCCGGAAGGCGTACGAGATCGACCCGACGAACCGGGAATATGCGCCGCTGTTCCGTTCGCTTGGCCTAGTTTCCGATGTGGAGCAGGAGAAGACCTGAATTTCGAAAAATCGTATAAAATTATCGCAAAAAATGAATAAATAAAAAGAGAAATAATATTAAATCAATAGAGAAATTTTTATTTTTTAATTAATTAATTTTTAATTTCTTACATCTAGATTTATTGAGCAAAAAAAGCACAACGATAAACGGTGCGCTTCGAGCCTGATTGGATGTAAGGGACGAAGTCATGGCAGAGATTACCAAAACGGGTCCTGTCGATCTGTCGAGCATCTTTCCGCGTGGAAGCCAGGCGGAAAGTCTGATCGCTCTCAGCCGGGCGGCCGGCGGCAACCCGCCGCGCTCGGTCGACATCGACGGAGTAACCCTGCGCGCGGACCGCGTCGCGGTGGCGGCGAGTTCGCGCTTTACGACCCAGATCGACACGCTGCGCCAGTCGGCGCGGAACGCGGCCGAGGCCGCCTCGGTGCTGGATACCGCGGACGCCTCGCTGACGAAGATTTCGGCGAAGCTCGAACGGCTGGAAGAACTTGCCGATATAGGCGCGCGAACGGCGATCCAGCGCGAGGACGGTTCGACCTATACGCCGGCCGAACTGTCGGCGCGCGAACGCGCTGTACTGCAGGAAGAGTTCGACGATGTCCGTTCGGAGATCGACGACATCGCCAACAACACGGCCTTCAACGGAACGAACCTGCTAAAGGGCGATCCGGACAACTCGTCCAATCCGATGCAGATGTCCTTCAAGACCGGCGGCGAGGCGGGCGACAACGTAACCGTCAGCATCGACCGCGCCGATACCGAGGGCCTGTCGTCCGACCTCGCCAGCGCATCGCTCCTCACCGAGGCCGGTGCCGATGCCGCGGTGATCGCGGTGGACGAGGCCAAGCTTGCGGTGCAGGACGTGAAAGCCGCGGTGCGCGGATCCCGCGCCCAGATCGCGAACGTATCTGCTGCTGCGGGCGAGGTGAGCGCCGTCATCGCGAAGGTGAGGGACGAAAAGGCGTCGCCCGAAGCCGCGATCGATCTGTCGCGCCTGGTCGCCGACAAGGCGATCGAAGAGGGTGGAGTCGCGCTTGCCGACGGCACCCAGCAGATTCTCCAGAACCTCCTGTTGCGGGATGCCGCGGTCAGCACGCCGGCCGGCGGCGCGGCGACGGGCGGCGACGGCGTGGAGCAGTTCGGCGGCAAGACGACGGGTGCGCCGTCGTTCTCGCCGGCGGCTTCTTCGACGAAGTCCGACAACTCGGACGGTGACGGATAGAAGCCGGGTACCGATCAGCGCTACCGGCCTTCGTGCCTTCCAGGCCCTCAGCCCTTCCCGCTTACCCCTGAGGATACTGGCGTTGGGCGGCCGGGAGGGGGGGAGGGCCGCGGACGAATTGATGACGAAAGGGGCGGGACGTCAGTCCCCGGCAAGCGCCGCGTCGATGTCGAGCGCCGGTTCCCAGACCGGCGCCGACAGCCGGCGCTTTCCGTCCGCCGTCTTGAGAGCCGACGCGTCGTCCATCTCCTTCCGGTCCCACAGCTTGCACGTCACCGGTACGTGCTTCTGGTCGAGCGCTTCGCAGTAGTTCGTGTACTCGCAGACGATTACCTCGTCCCCCCGGCCCATCCGCACTTTCAGGAACCAGTCCGGGTCGGCGAGCGCCTGACGTGCGAGGCCGACGACGTCGCCCTTTTCGCCGGCGAGCACGTCTTCCGCCTGGCGGAAGCCGTGGATGCCCCCGGTCACGACCACGGGCGTGTCGCAACCCGCTTCCCGGACCGCTGCGCGGATCGCGGCGGCCGGTTCTATGTTGCGGCCGAAGGGGCCTTTGTCGTCCGAATAGTATTGCGGCATGCATTCGTAGCCGCTCGGCCCGGTATAGGGATAGGCGGCGGCGCCTACAGCCGGCTGCTGAGCATCCTCGAACCTCCCGCCGCGCGACAGCGACAGGAAATCCATGCCGGCGGTCGCGAATGCGGCGCCGATTTTCGTCGTATCCTCCAGCCGGTTTCCGCCGTCGACGATATCGTCGGCCAGGTAGCGGCAGCCGACGGCAAACTCGCGACCGACGGCCGACCGAACGCTGTCGTATACCTCGAGCGGCAGCCGCAGCCGGTTGTCCAGCGATCCGCCGTAACCGTCTTCGCGCGTGTTCAGGCGAGATAGCAGCGACGCCATGGTATAGGCGTGCGCATAGTGCAGCTCGACGCCGTCGAAGCCGGCCTCCTTCGCGCGTACCGCCGCCGCCGAGAACAGGCCCGGCAGGACTTCCGGCAGGTTCGCGATATGCGGCAGGTGCGTATCCGTGACGCGTTCGCGGTATCCCATGGTGAGCGCTTCGTATTCGCGTTCGTCGAGAATGGCGCCCAGTGCCGCGTCGTCCGTCCCAACGAGGCGCTCGCGCACGGCGGTCTCGTCCGCGTGCGGCATGTCGAGGGCTTTTCGATGGGCGTCCGTGATGCGCAGGAATTCGCGCAGGTAGCGTTCCCGGTCCGGACGACGACGGATGGCGAGAAAGTCGATGAGCTGGATCAGCAGCCGCGTGTGACCGCCGCTCTCGCGCCGGACGGTCTCGACCAGATCGCGGAGGCCGGGCACGAAACGGTCGTCCCCGATGCGGAGCAGGGGCCCCGACGGAATGTCCCTGATGCCGGTCGCCTCGACGACGATCGCGCCGGGCCGGCCGCGTGCGAACCGTCCGTACCAGTCGAGGACCTCCGGCGTTACCTCGCCGTCCCCGGTCGCGCGCCAAGGAACCATCGCCGGTATCCAGGTGCGCTGCTCGAGCGTCGCCGGACCGATAGTGACCGGCGAGAACAGGCGCGATGCTGCTGCGTCCTCGCTGCTCGGCCATTCGCCGGGATCGGGTTCCCACTTGATGCGTTCGGGCGGGCGCCACATGAGACGTCTCCGTTTTCTGTTCGGTAATTATTTTAAGCTTAAAATAATTAGGATCAAGGGCCGATCTGGCAAGGGCGGATCGGCGCGCGGTGTCCGAGCGGGAAACGCGGGCAAAAAGAAAGAGCGCCCCAAGGCGCCCTTTCCGGAGACCCGTGCGGCAGGTCTTACATCATGCCGCCCATGCCGCCCATGTCGGGCATCTGGGGCATGCCCGAATGCTCCTGCGGCTTCTCGGCGACCATGGCTTCGGTCGTAATGAGAAGACCGGCCACCGAAGCGGCGTCCTGCAGCGCGGTGCGCACGACCTTGACCGGGTCGATGACGCCCGACTTCACGAGATCCTCGTACTTGTCGGTCTGCGCGTTGTAGCCGGTGTTGTGATCCTTGGCTTCGAGGATCTTGCCGACCACGATCGAGCCGTCGGCGCCGGCATTGTGCACGATCTGCCAGCACGGCGACTTGAGCGCCTTGCGGACGATCTCGATGCCGACGCGCTGGTCGTCATTCTCGTACTTGAGGCCGTCGAGCGCCTTCGACGCGCGCAGCAGCGCAGTGCCGCCGCCCGGGACGATGCCTTCCTCGACCGCGGCGCGGGTCGCGTTCATCGCGTCTTCGACGCGGTCACGCTTTTCCTTCACCTCGATTTCAGTCGCGCCGCCGACGCGGATCACCGCGACGCCGCCCGCGAGCTTGGCCAGACGCTCCTGCAGCTTCTCGCGGTCGTAGTCCGAAGACGTTTCCTCGACCTGCTGACGGATCTGGTTGCAGCGGCCCTGGATGTCCGCCTTCTTGCCGGCGCCGTTCACGATGGTGGTTTCTTCCTTCGTGATCGTGACCTTCTTGGCCTTGCCGAGCATGTCGAGCGTGACGTTCTCGAGCTTGATGCCGAGATCCTCGGAGACGACCTGGCCGCCCGTCAGGATCGCAATGTCCTCGAGCATGGCCTTGCGGCGATCGCCGAAGCCCGGCGCCTTGACGGCCGCGA
>JAYQUR010000197.1:0-6504 GCA_038148075.1 Alphaproteobacteria bacterium
GTTTCTCGCGGATTCGCGCTGGGACCGGGAATGGATGCGGGGCAAGTGGATTCTCGATGCCGGCAGTGGCGCCGGCCGGTTTGCCGATGTTGCCGCCGGTCTGGGGGCGCATGTCGTCGCCTGCGATCTCAGCGGCGCGGTAGATGCCTGCCGCCGCGCAACGAAAGATCACGACGGGCGCGTCACCTGCATACAGGCGTCTATATATGTTCTGCCGCTTCGGTCAGGGGTGTTCGATGCGGTGTACTGCTTCGGGGTCATTCAGCATACGCCGGACCCGGCACGGACGATCACGACACTCCCCCGCTTCCTCAAGGAAGGCGGTTCCCTGGCCCTTAATTTCTATGAGAGGGACTGGCGTGCCCGTGTTCAGCTGGTCAAATACGCGCTGAGGGCGGTTACGCGCCGGCTGTCGACGCGGCGAAACCTTGCGGTATCGCGGGCGTTGGTTGCCGTTTTTTTCCCGTTGACGGCCTTCCTGTCCCGCATTCGCATTATCCGGCAGATCAATCACTTTATGCCGATCGCCGGTTATCATCCGCCGTCGCTGACCCGCGAACAGCAGAAAACCTGGACGCTGCTGGATACGTTTGACTGGTACGGTCCCAAATACGAGATAAGGCAGAATCACCGCGAAGTCGCCGATCTGGTTCGTAAAACGGGGCTGACCGGGATCGAGTCACGGCCAGGCCTTGTCTGGGCGCGAAAGGCCTGAAATTCGGCGCGAAAATCCGGGCCCACGTGCCCCGGATCGGACGATGGAGCGGTTTCGTGCAACGGATTCACCGGTTCTATCGCGTGTCCACTGTGAACACCCGAAGATATAAGGAGAAAATCATGCAGCGATCCATTTGGAGTTTGCTGGTCGTCGGCGCATTGATGCTGGGCTCGGTCGGCGCGGCGATGGCCCATCACGGGTGGCGCTGGACAACCGGCGGGAATATCGAGGTGACCGGTATTATCACCGCCGCCCAGCTCGGCAATCCCCATGGCGTGCTGACCGTCGATGCGGAAGGCGAGGTCTGGCGCGTCGAGGTCGGCCAGCCGTGGCGCAACGAACGCGCGGGCCTGAAAGACGGCGATCTGAAAAAAGGCGTGGAGATCCGCATCATTGGCGAACCGTCTGCCGACATCAAGGACAAGCGGGTAAAGGCGGAACGTCTCTATCTCGGCGATAAGGAATACACACTCTATCCTGAACGCGACTGATCATGGCGGCCGTCTGGTCGGCGCTTCAGACGTCGGACCTTGCCGTCTGGATAAATCTGTCGCGCTGGCTCTACGCCGGCATTGCGACCGCGCATGTGCTGGCTATCGCCTTGCTGATCGGCAGTATTCTGATCCTCGATCTGCGCCTGGTCGGGTTCGCGGCGTGGTTGGATACCACGCCGCTTGCGCGGCTCGTCGTGCCCGTCGCCGGGACGGCGCTCGGTTGTGCGATCGTCAGCGGTTTCCTGCTGTTTATCGGCCGAGCTGCCCAATATGCCGGTTTCGGCCTGTTCCAGCTCAAAATTGCCCTTATAGCAGCGGCCCTTGCAACGACCCTGACCGTTCACCGGCGCTACGGCCTACGGCTGGAACGGGCGACGGCGCGCCAGCGCGCGCGGATCGGGATCGCATCGATCTGCCTGTGGCTTGCCGTCGCCGTTTCGGGGCGGATGATCGCCTTCGTCCACGGCTGACCCACCCGAAGGCGCCGCCGAAACCGCTGCCGATCAGTCCTTCGGCACTTCCTTCAGATGCGCGTCGCGGCGCTGGTACAGGTCGTCGTCGGCGTAGCCCATGGTTTCAGGGCGGCCCTTGCCGAGCATGACCTGGAACCACACCGGCTCCAGGCTGTTATTGTCATAACCGTGGATCACGCCGGGTGGGCAGGTGATGCAGTCCCACGGGCCGAGCCGCGTCGTGATGCGCTCGCCGTTATCGTCTTCGACGAAGGCGTCCAGATGGCCCTTGAGCACGAAGAAGGTCTCTTCGACCTCATGCGTATGCGGGGCGTTTCCCTGTCCCGGCTCGACATACATGATGCTCAGCGTGTGGGCGCGGGCGGGAATGACGGTTGCGTCGTCATGCTTGCCCGATCCGCCGGCGCCGATGAAACGGTGCTGGGCGCGTTTGTAGCCTTCGATTTTCGCGTCCTCGAACGCTTCCCAGTCGGCGCGGCGTTCGGAAAAACGGGCAACGTATTTATCGACGATCTCGGCGGCGGACACGCCTTCAAGTTCCGGCGGTCTCGGGTGTCTGGCAACGCTCATCTGGCAACTCTCCTGTTGAAACGGGCATCTGTCGGGCGGTCGGTGGTTGCCTAAAATTGAGGCAGGCCGGTCGATTGACGCCAAACTGATTAAATGTGAAACAATAATTGTAAGGCCGTTACCGCAAGGGGACAATGGGAATGAAGCCGGCGAGGTTCGACCACCTGCTGCCATCGACACTGCAGGAGGCACTCTCGATGCTCGCCGAGCACGCGCCGGATGCGCGTCCGCTCGCCGGCGGACAAAGCCTCGTCCCGATGATGAACTTCCGGCTGGCGCGCCCGACGGTCCTGGTCGACCTCAATAAAATCCCGGAGCTTGCCTATATCCGCGACGCCGGCGATCACCTCGCGATCGGCGCGATGACCCGCGAACGTGCCATCGAGAACAGCGATCTCGTCCGCGCCGCGTCGCCGCTGCTGCACGATGCCACGCTGAATATCGCCCATCTGCCGATCCGCAGCCGCGGCACCATCGGCGGCAGTATTTCCAATGCGGACCCGGCGGCGGAATATCCCGCGACCGTGCTGGCCCTCGATGCGACACTGGTGGCACGGTCGGTGCGCGGCGCGCGGGAGATTCTGGCAGCGGCGTTTTTCGACGGCGTCATGACCACCACGCTGGAACCGGATGAAATTCTTGCCGAAATCCGGGTGCCGAAGGCCCCGCCCGGCAGCGGTGGCGCCTTTGTAGAGATCGCCCGCCGCCACGGCGATTTCGCGCTCGCCGGTGTTGCCGCGCAGATAAACCTGGACGGCGAGGCCGTGACCGATATCCGTCTCGCCGCCTGCGGCGTCGGACCCGGCCCGATCCGGCTGACCGCGGCAGAAGATATACTGCGCGCGGGCGGCCTGACGGATGCGGCGCTGGCCGAAGCGGGCCGTGCCGCCGCCGAAGCCGCCGACCCGGAGGGCGATGTTCATGCAACGGCCGCCTACCGGCGCAAGCTGGCCGGTGTCATGACCCGGCGCGCCGTTAAAAAGGCCGCCGGGCGGGCGAGGAAGACCGTATGACTGACACCCGAAAAATAACCGTCACCGTCAATGGCGAGCGCCTGACCGGCGCGGCCGAACCGCGGATGCTGCTGGTGGATTTCCTGCGGGACGAGCTGCGCCGGACCGGCACCCATGTCGGTTGCGAACACGGCGTCTGCGGGGCGTGCACGGTGATCATCGACGGCGATGCGGCGCGGTCCTGCCTGATGTTCGCAGTCCAGGCCGACGGCGCCGAGATCAGTACCATCGAGGGCCTGGCGGCCAATGGCGAGATGCATCCTTTGCAGAAACTGTTTTCCGAACACCACGCGCTGCAATGCGGTTTCTGCACGCCCGGCATGCTGATGACGGCGATGGATCTAGTTCATAACAGCAAGGATCATTCGCCCGAGGCGATCCGCACTGGCATGTCGGCGGCCTTGTGCCGGTGCACCGGCTATGTCGGCATTATCGAGGCGGTCACAGAATACGCGCGCCAGGTGCACGGCGACGCCGCGGTGGCCGACCGCGATAGCGGGGAGAATTCCCATGGATGACGGCGTGCGCCGGGAGACCGGCGGCTATATCGGCCAGTCCGTGCCGCGGCGCGAAGACAAAAACCTGCTGCTGGGTCAGGCCAATTTCGTCGCCGACATGCAGCTGCCCGGCATGGTGCATGCCGCCTTCGCACGCAGCCCGTTGCCCCATGCGAAGATCCTGTCGGTCGACGTCACGGCGGCGCGGGCGATGGAAGGCGTGGTATTCGCCGCATCGGGCGACGACGTGATGGTGGCACTGCCGCCGATAAACGGAATGCAGGTCGTCACCCCGCAGGGCTGGCGCGACCGTGTCGATACCGACATCCTGATTCCCGACCAGCCGCTGATCCCGAACGACAAGCTGCGTTATGTCGGCGAGGCCTATGCGCTGGTCGTCGCCGACAGCCGCTATATCGCCGAAGACGCGCTGGAACTGATCGAACCCGACCTCGAACCGTTGCAGCCGCTGGCGGATGCGGAAAGCGCGCTCGCGGACGATGCGCCGCTTCTGCATGAACATCTCGGCCGCAATGTCGCCGCCTTCCTGCACACGAAAAAGGGCGCCGGGGGCGCGGCGATGGAAAACGTGCCGCACCGGATCAGCCGCCGTTTCGTGCATCATCGCTATGCCGCCATGCCGATGGAATGCCGGGGCGTGGTTGCCGATTACGATACCCGCACGGACACGCTGAACGTCTGGTCGTCGACACAGGTCGTCCACTGGGTCCGGCGCGAGGTCGCGACCGCGCTCGGCATGCCGGAAGAACGCGTACGTTGCATCGCGCCCGATGTCGGCGGCGGTTTCGGCGGCAAGGGGCATGTCTATCCGGAAGATATTCTCGTCGCCTGGCTAGCGCGGGAAATCGGCCGCCCGGTCAAATGGATCGAGGACCGTCACGAACACATCCTCAACGCGGCCCATTCGCGCGACAATATCTATGACGTCGAAATCGGGTTTGACGATGAAGGTAAAATCCTCGCCCTGACCAGCTCGTTCCTGGTTGATTCCGGCGCCTATACGCCGGTCGGCGCCGGAATCGCGGGCAATTCCATCGCCCATATGCTGGGCCCGTACCATATCGAAAACTACGAAACCGACTGCAGGGTCGTCCTCACCAACCGCACGCCGAACGCGCCCTATCGCGGGGCGGGCCGGCCCGAGGTCGGGTTCGCGATGGAGCGCTCGGTCGATCTGGTCGCAAATTATCTCGGCCTCGATCCGGCGGAGGTCCGGTTCCGCAACATGATTCCGCCGGAAGACATGCCCTACGAGGTCGGGCTGACCTACCGCGACGGCGTGCCGATGGTTTATGACAGTGGCGATTACCCGAAGGCGCTGCGCCGCGCGCTTGAAGAACTGGGCGGGCTGGAGGCCATCCGTAAGCGCCAGAAGGAAGCGCTGGCGGAGGGACGCTATATCGGCCTCGGCCTCGGTTGTTATGTCGAAGGCACCGGCGTCGGCCCGTTCGAGGGCGCGACCGTCAAGATCGACCCGACCGGCAAGATCATGGTCGCGGCCGGCGCCTGTCCGCAGGGGCAGGGACACGAGACCATCTTTGCGCAGTTCGCCGCCGACATGTGGCAGGTGCCGATCGAGGACGTCTACGTCACCGTCGCCGATACCGGCCATGTCAGCCAGGGCTACGGCACCATCGCCAGCCGCTCCACGGTGACCGCATCCGGTGCGATAAAGCTTGCGACAGACGAAGTGCACCAGAAGGTGTTCGCGATTGCCGCCAACATGCTGGAAACCGCCGAGGCAGACCTGGAACTCCGCGATGCGGGCGTCGGCGTGAAGGGCGTGCCCGACATGCATCTCAGCTACCGCGATATCGCGACCGCGGCGAAACCGGGCTGGGGGCACCAGCGGCCCGAGGGCGTGGTCGCGGGCCTGGAATCCACGTCCTATTACGAACCGCCGACCGTCACCTGGTCCTATGCGGCGAATGCCTCGCTGGTCGAGGTCGATGTCGAGACCGGACAGATCAGGATCGAGAAATATGTCGAGGTCCACGATGCCGGCGTACTGGTGAACCCGAAGCTTGCCGACGGTCAGGTCAAGGGCGGGCTGGTGCAGGGGCTCGGCGGGGCGCTGCTCGAAGAACTCGCCTATGACGATCAGGGCCAGCTGCTGACCGGCAGTTTCGCGGATTACCTGATGCCGACTGCATCCGACGTGCCGCCCCTCTCGGTCGTGCATCAGGAGACGCCGTCGCCGCTGAACGCGTTCGGCGTCAAAGGCCTCGGCGAGGGCGGGGCCATCGCGCCGCCGGTGGTCATCGCCAATGCGGTCTGCGATGCGCTGCGTCCGTTCAGGGCGGAGCTGAACTCGACGCCGGTCCGCTGGAGCCAGGTCGCGGCGTTCTTTGATCGGGATTGATTTTCGTCAATACGATAGCGCTTCAAATTTCCTAAGAGAATCTCCCTATTAAGAGAGATCGCCGTGAAGCCTGAGCTGCAACTCAATCGTTCCCTGTCGATGGGCCTGCTGACCCTCTATGGCCTCGGCACGACAATCGGCGCCGGCATTTTCGTGCTTATCGGCAAGGTTGCCGGCACAGGCGGGGCACTCGCACCGCTCGCTTTCGTTATCGCCGCCGTGATCGCCGGCCTGTCCGCGCTCTCCTTTGCCGAACTGTCGTCGCGGTTCCCCCTGTCCTTCCCCCCTGAAACAGGGCCACTATTTTTAGAGGCTGAGGGAGGATGCGATGGCTCGGAAACGACATTCGGACGAGG
>JAYQUR010000198.1:0-6486 GCA_038148075.1 Alphaproteobacteria bacterium
TCAGCCCGTCACGGTAAAGGCTGACGAAGACCTTGCGCACGGCATCGGAAAGCCCGTCATCGAGGGTGAAGCGTTCCCGCGCCCAGTCCGGCGAAGCGCCCAGCCGCCGCAGCTGGCGGGTGATGGTGTTGCCGCTCTCACCCTTCCATTCCCAGGCCTTGGCGATGAATTCATCCCGTCCGATCAGGGTTTCGTTGTTTGCCGCGGGCTGGCCGCGGTCGGGAACGATGCTTTTTTCGGCAAGCTGGCGCTCGACCACCATCTGGGTGGCGATGCCGGCGTGATCGGTGCCCGGCTGCCACAGGACGTCGCGCCCGCGCATCCGCATGAAGCGGGTCAGGATATCTTGCAGGGTAAAAGTCAGCGCGTGCCCCATGTGCAGGCTGCCGGTGACGTTCGGCGGGGGTATCACGATGGAATAGGATTCCCCGTTCGTCTCGCCGTTGCGCGTGTGGCCGCAGCCGAAGGCGCCCAGCTGCTCCCAGTAGGCGTAAATACGGCCTTCGACCTCTTCCGGGCTGTAGGTCTTTTCGAGCGTCATGTTCGATAAATTTCCATCTTCGTCCGGAACGCCGGACATAAACGAAACGCGCCGAAGCTAGCGGCGCGTTCAAGGATTTCAAGGGGGTTTATCGCGCTTCATCCGGCGAAGCGCAACAGTCTCAGCGCTGCGAGATTTCCTCGGCTTCGCGCGTCAGCCGTTCGATCTCGCGGCTTACCAGCCGTTCGACCAGGGCCGGCAGATGTGCGTCCAGCCATTCGCGGATCATCGGGCGCATCACTTCCTTGACGAGGTCTTCAATCGTCTTCGGGCCGATGCTCGGGTCCGTCGCCCGGCGGTGGGTATCCACCGCGGCGGCAAGCGCAGCCAGCGACGAAACGGAATCGGCGGCAGGCGGATCCGAAATCAGGCGGTCCGCATCCATCGCGGCGGCAACCACGGGCGCGGCCTCCTCGACGATCTCGTCGACGACTTCCTCCGCGTCGACCATCTCGAGCTCGATTTCGTCGGTGTCCTCTTCCGCAGCTTCGGCGTCTTCCTCGTCCCCTTCGTCCTCGTCGACGACATCGCCGGTCTTGAGATTGACGACGGTACCGTCGTCCTGCACCTCGTCGGTCAGCTCGAGAACGTCTTCTTCCTCGGCTACAGGTTCGGGTTCGGGTTCCGGCTCTGGCGCTGGTTCAGGTTCAGGCTCAGGCTCAGGCTCAGGTTCGGGAACCGGTTCGGGCGCAGCCGCCTCGGCCGGCGCAGATTCGTCCTGTTCGCCTTCGTCGCCGTCTTCCGAGATGATGCGCCGGATGGACGCAAGAATCTCTTCCATCGAAGGTTCTTGTTCAGGATTCTGTTCGGCCATGAAACGTCGGCTCTTGCGAGTTGAACTGATCGGTGGACGTTAAGGTTAATAGGTTAACCATATCCTAATTCGAGGATATCGGCCATTCCCGGGGTTGTCAGCAGAATCAGCGGCCGTCGGAAGCCTCGAGCCCCCACCATTTCCCGCGAACCTCGCGGTAATGCCTGGTGCTGTCGTAGAGCTCTACCGGCAACCGCAACTCGGATGCCGTCATCGCGCCGACCGCCTGGCGAAGCTGATAGGACGCCACCACCTCGTCGCGCCGGGCACGAACGAGGCTGACGCTCGCATCGAGCCGCTCCTGTTCGGCGTCGAGAACGTCGAGGACCGTGCGCGAGCCGACATTCGCTTCCTCCTGGACGCCTTCCAGTGCCACCTCGGCGGCCTTGACCGCCGCATCGAAGGCGGCGATCTGGGCCTGGGCCGTCTGCAGAAGTTCCCAGGCGGCAGTCGCACTCTCGACAGCGTCCCGGATCGCCTGGTTGTACTGGTCCATCCGCTGCGCGACGACCTGCTTGGCCGCGCGAACGCGGGACGTTACCGAACCCGAGGCGTAGAGCGGCATGGAGACGTTAAGCGTCACCGATACGGCTTCGTTCTCGTTACTCCGGTTCACCGTTTCCCGGTTTGCCTGAAGCTCGCCGTCCACCGTGACCGTCGGCAGCAATTCGCCGGTAATTTCCTGCACGTTGTTCCGGGCGGACTGTTCGTTGTAGCGGGCGCGGAGAACGCTGTGATTCTTGCTGCGCGCATCCGAGATCGCATCGGCGAGAGAAGCCGGCAAATCGCCGAGCGGCGTCGGCGCCGAAAGAACCGGAGGCTTTTCGCCGACGATATTTTCGTATGCTGCGCGGGAATTCGTGAGGCTGCCCTCCGCCGCGATCCGGTCTGCAATTGCGCGCGAGAGGCGCGACTCCGCCTGCGATACGTCGGTCCGCGTAACCTCGCCGACGCGGAAACGATCGCGCGTCGCCTCGAGCTGGCGCTGCAGCACGCGCTCGTTATTGATGTTGAGTTGAAGGACGGCCTGGTCGCGAACGACGTCCGCGTAGGCGCTGACCGCGTCGAGCAGGACCGTCTGTTCGACCACCGCAAGGTTTTCGCGCCCCGCCTTGACGTCGTTCTCGGCCCCCTCTATCGCCGCCGAGGTCCGGCCGCCGCGCCAAATGTTCTGCGAAACCGTCAGCGACGCGCTTCGCGGTCTGGTTACGTCCGCGGACTTGTTGTTGCCGGTGATGGTGCTATCGGTCCGCTCCGCGCCTACATCGCCGGACACCTCTACCGTAGGCCGCCAGTTCGAAAGCGCTTGCGGGACGCCTTCGTCGGTACTGCGCAGTGCGGCGCGCTCCGCGCGGAGCGTTGGATTATTCAGGTAGGCCTTGACCAGCGCATCCTGCAACGTTTCCGCGGAAGCGCCGGGCGCAAGAGCGATCGCGGCAAGAAGGAACGCGGTACGCGAAACCGAATTGATCAAAAGTGGAATCCCTCTTCCAGTGTGAACTCTTCAAGAAGCGGCGTATTCGCATCGAACAGGGTCCGATGCGCAACAACACCACGATTCTTGACGTGCAGTTCCGCCGTTCCGGTTCCGTCGCCCCGGCGGACGACAGCGCACAGCCGTCCCCCGTCGGCAAGCTGGTCGAGCAGCGCCTGGGGAATCGTCTGGATTGCCCCGTTGACGAGGATGGCGTCGTAGGGTCCCTGCTGCGCCCACACTTCGGCGACCGGGCCCTCTTCGAGGACCACGTTGTCGATCCCCGCATCGTAAAGATGGGCGACGGCCGCCGCGACGGCGCCGGCGTCGGATTCGACCGCAACCACCACGCGCGCCAGCCGGCCCAGGACCGCGGACGAATAACCGGTCCCGCAGGCGAGATCCAGCACGACGTCTTCCGGGCCGATTTCCGCCGCCTGAACGAGCCGGGCAAATACCATCGGTTCGACCAGATACCGGCCCGGCCCAGTCTGGAGGTCTTCGTCGACATACGCCCTGTCCGCCCGGTCGGCGGTGATGAAGGCTTCGCGCGCGATATCTCCCATAGCCGCCAGAACCCGGTCGTCCGTGATCTTGTTCGTCCGCAACTGGGTGTCGACCATGGTCCTGCGGAGTGCGACGAAATCAGCCATGAATTGAGGTTTTCCCGATTTGAGTACTCTTCGAGCGGGCCGAAAGCCGCTCACGGACGCTCGCGCCGACACGCATAACGGCCGGAATCCGAGGCCGACGCGCCCTTGATTTCCTATCGCAATTACCGTTGACGAACAACTAATTTAGGGAGCGTGTTGACCCGTCTGGCGGCCACGCCTATATAGCCGCGCACTGAACGCACCACTGTATTTCGACCGGCCCGGTGGGAGAGTGGTGATCCAGCGGACTGCAAATCCGTGTACGCCGGTTCGATTCCGGCCCGGGCCTCCAGCACCGATCCATTCCGAAAACCGATCGCGAGACAGGCGTATTTCCGTCCCGCCGCCCGCCCGCGTTACGGAACCGCCGTGAACGCCGCCGTGAACATGAACAGTCCGAACAGGACGAAAAGCAGTAAAGTCGAATCGCGCATGGACAATCCCCCCGAATTGATCTGCCCTAATTGATCAGGACGTGCGCCGCAGCGCGAAGCGTATGCCGGGGCCTGCCGAATCGGCGACGGAAATATGACGGCCGGGGCCGGCCCGCTCTTTGTTTCCGGGCCGGGACGTTTTATCCTTCGATGCCAAAAAGACGCCGCTAGGGAGAAGCAACGTGTCGAATCCGTTCGAGACCAATCTCGACAAGAATCCCGCCAATTATCAGGCGCTGACGCCTCTCAGCTTCATCGAACGGACGGCCGCGGTCTATCCGGATAGCACGGCCGTCATCCACGGCGCCATCCGGCGGACATGGGCCGAAACCTATGCCCGCTGCCGGCGCCTCGCGAGTGCGCTCGAGCGTCACGGGCTGAAGAAAGGCGACACGGTCGCTGCGATGCTGCCCAATGTACCGGCAATGGTCGAGGCGCATTTCGGCGTCTCCATGATGGGCGGTATTCTCAACGCGCTGAACATTCGCCTGGACGCCGAGGCGATCGCCTTCATCCTGCAGCACGGCGAGGCCAAGGTGCTGCTCACCGACCGCGAATTTTCCGACACCATCAAGGGCGCGCTCGAGCAACTCGAGAACAAGCCCTTCGTGATCGACGTCGACGACGTGACCTACGAAGGCGGCGAGATGCTGGGCCAGGTCGAGTACGAGGATTTCATCGACGGCGGCGACCCGGACTACGATTGGGCGTGGCCGGAAGACGAATGGAACGCCTGTTCGCTCAATTACACCTCCGGTACCACCGGAAATCCGAAGGGCGTCGTCTACCACCACCGCGGCGCTTTCCTGAACGCCATCGGCAACCTGATGGTGTGGGCGATGCCGCCTCACCCGGTCTATCTCTGGACGCTGCCCCTCTTCCACTGCAACGGCTGGTGCTTCCCGTGGACGGTCGCCGCGCTCGCCGGCACCAATGTCTGTCTTCGCCGCGTAGAGGCGAAGCCGATCTTCGACGCGATCTCCGAGCACGGCATAACGCATTTCTGCGGCGCTCCGATCGTCCTCAACATGATCGCGAACGCACCGGAAAGCGCGCGCAAGCCGTTCGAGCACACGGTCGAGGCGATGACCGCCGGGGCGGCACCGCCGGCCGCCGTTATCGAACGTATGGAAAGCCAGGGCTTCAACGTCACGCATGTTTACGGGCTGACGGAAACCTACGGTCCGTCCGTCGTCAGCGCCTGGCACAACGAATGGGACGATAAACCGATCGCCGACCGCGCAGCGCTCAAGGCGCGCCAGGGCGTGCGCTATCACGTACTCGAGGCGTTGATGATTGCGGACCCGGAAACGATGCAACCGGTGCCCAAGGACGGCGAGACGATGGGCGAGATATTCTTCCGCGGCAACGACGTCATGAAGGGCTATCTCAAGAACCCGAAGGCGACCGACGAGGCGTTCGCCGGCGGCTGGTTCCATTCCGGCGACCTCGGCGTCTGGCACGAGGACGGCTATATCGAACTCAAGGATCGCTCGAAGGACATCATCATCTCCGGCGGGGAGAATATCTCCTCGATCGAGGTAGAGGGTATCCTTTACAAACATCCTAAAGTCCTCGAGGCCGCCGTCGCAGCCCGCCCCGACGCGAAATGGGGCGAAAGCCCGTGCGCATTCGTCACGCTCAAGGAGGGCGAGGACGCGAGCGACGAGGAAATCATCTCGTTCTGCCGGGACAACATGGCGCGTTTCAAGGTACCGCGCACCGTGGTGTTCGGGCCGCTCCCCAAGACCTCGACTGGAAAGATCCAGAAATTTATCCTGCGCGAACGCGCGAAGGAGCTTGGCGAGCGCAGCGAGGGCTGACATCGCCCCGGAACCCGTCTTCCGAAAGTCACAACGAAGACGATTGCATTGGCGCGGTTTCGCGACTAAATCGGGCCGTTATTTTCAGTAAGGGAAGGCTGCAGGCAGCATGGAATAACAGGCAAACGAAGTCATCGATCAGATCATTTAGATTGCGACGACCTATGGCATCGACATTCTCGGCGCGCTCGCGATCCTCGTCATCGGCTGGATCGCGTCCGGCTGGCCCGCCCGCGCGACCGAAAGGGCGCTGTCGCGCGCCAAGGGCATCGACATCACCCTCCAGCGGTTCTTCGGAAGCCTGGTCAAGTACGCTGTCATCGTCTTCACCGTCCTCGCGACGCTTCAGCAGTTCGGCGTCCAGACGACGAGCTTCCTCGCGGTACTCGGTGCCGCCGGCCTCGCAATCGGCCTGGCATTGCAGGGAACGCTTTCGAATGTCGCTGCCGGCGTCATGCTCCTGATTTTCCGGCCCTTCAAGATCGGCGATTTCATCGAGGCCGGCGGCATCGCCGGCACGGTCACCGATCTCGGCCTGTTTACCACCGAGCTCAACAAGCCCGACGGCGTCTACATCACCGCGCCCAACAGCGAGATGTGGGGCAAGTCGCTGGTCAACTACAGCCGGAACCCGACCCGACGGGTGCAGATCGTTCTCGGGATCGATTACGGCGACGACATCAACCTTGCGCTCGAAACCGCCAAGAAAGTCGTCGAGGCTGAGCCCCTCGCCCTCAAGGACCCGGA
>JAYQUR010000199.1:0-6461 GCA_038148075.1 Alphaproteobacteria bacterium
GTCCCGACTATATGACCACCGTTTCGGAGTGTTTCAATAGAAAAATCGTTAAGAAAATCAAAAATCTATAGTTAACAACGAAACGGTTGCGACCGGCGCCCGGTACCGGCACCTCCCGGACACCTTGCATCCGATTCAAGGCGATTTGCCCGAAACGGGCGGTATCGCTCCGGCTTTTCGATGCAACCTTAGACGGTACGGGAGCATCTCGCGACGCCTTTGAAATCGTTTCGTGCGATCGCTGACGGTATCCGAATCGATTCGATTAATTTCGGGAGGCCCGCGGGCGGTTATCCGTAAAAGGCTGTGATTTAAAGACGAATCCGTTCGAATCGGTTGCGAATCACTACTTGCATGAAGTCTGTCGGGACATACTAAAAGCTGTTAATTTTACTTGGATGACTACTGTATCTGGTATTCAGGAATTGCTTCTCGGTTCTCTCCCTTGCCGTGAAGTAATCGCGCCGCAAAGGAAGTCGTTTTGGTTGTCCCACCAATGCCTCCCTGTACTCCTTTGCGCTAGGCGGAGCCGTTAAAGCTGGCGCATGCGTTGGCTCCGCCTTTTTCACCCCTAGATACTTCCGTAAAGCCAGGAACAGATCAGAACGGCCGCGGCAATTCCCGCTGCGTCGGCGCACAGCGCCGCTACGAGCGCATGGCGGATACGCCGTATCTGAACCGCCCCGAAGTACACGGCGAGGACGTAAAACGTGGTCTCCGTGGATCCCTGGAGCGTGCTGACGAGATAACCGGCGTAGGAATCAGGCCCGATCGAAGGGTCCTGAATGATCGAGGCCAGGACGCCGTAGGCGCCCGAACCGGATAGCGGCCGCAGCAAAGCCATGGGCAGCGCTTCCGCCGGCATGCCGAACAGCGCCGTCACCGGCGAGATCGCCACGATGAATACCTCCAGCGCGCCGCTCGCCCGGAACATGCCGACGGCGACGAGGATAGCGACGAGATAGGGAATAATCCGGATCGCGACGTTGAAGCCGTCCTTCGCCCCTTCGACGAAGGCTTCGTAGACCCGGACCTTCTTTGCGACCCCGAATCCGAGCAGGGCGACCATGAGGCCGGGTATGATCCATGGCGAAATCTCCCGGCCGTACAGGATCGTCAGCGGGATCAGCGCGACCACGGCGGCCAGGACAAGGGCGGAAATCCAGCCGGGATACGCTTCGTCCGCCGCGTCGGGCAACGCTTCCGCGTCTCCGCCGCCTGCGCCGTCGTCAGACACGTCTTCGGGTGGCGTAACCGCGGCCGCAGATTTCCATCGCCGTTGCAGGAACAGGCACATCAGGATCGCGACCGTCGTCGAGCACACGGTGGCGAACAGGGTCGTGGGCAGAATCCCGGCCGGATCGGTCGATCCGGCGGCGGCGCGCAGCGCAATGACGCCGGTCGGCAGCAGCGTCACGCTCGAGGTATTGATTGCCAGGAACAGCGCCATGGCGTTCGTCGCCGTTCCCTTGTAGCGATTGAGCTTGTCGAGCTCCTGCATCGCCCGGATGCCGAACGGCGTCGCCGCATTGCCGAGCCCGAGCGCATTTGCCGACATATTGAGGATCATTGCGCCCATCGCGGGGTGGTTGGCGGGCACCTCCGGAAACAGGCGGACCATCAGCGGGCGGATCGTCTTGGCGATGACGGTAAGCATGCCGCCTTCCTCGGCGACCTTCATCAGGCCCAGGAAGAGTGCCATAACGCCGATCAGACCGATGGCGAGGGTCACCGACGATCCCGCGGTCTCCACCATGCCGTTGGCCAGCGCCTGCATCGGCGAGACCGCATCGCCCGTCGCCGGCGGCTGCCACCTGATCTCGCGCCAGCCTGCGACGAGGAAGGCTATCAGGACGATGGCGAAGAAGATGCCGTTCATGGATCGGCCTCCGCCCGGTCAGCGTTTGAAGGCGCTGGTGCCGGCCGCGTAGACGGATATCCCGGCACCGACGAGAAGAACCGAGGCGATATAGAACACCCAAGGCTCCAGCCCGGCGCCAAGCATGTACCCGAAGACGATGGGGACGGAGGCGGCCCCGATGTCGAGGCCCGAGAAGACGAAGCCGAAAACCTTGCCGCTGGACTCGGGCGGCGCAAGCTTGCTGACCACGAGATCGCGCGACGAGAAACCAAAGCCGAAAAAGAATCCGGCGGCGGTAAAGACCGCGTACAGGATCGCGGCCTGGGGCGGCGCGATCGCCATGCCGAAGGTGAAGACGCCCGACAGCAGGAATGTCCAGAAGGCGAGCCGCATGTGGCTCGCAACCTTGTCGGCGACATATCCGCCGACCAGGATGCCGCCCGCGATGCCGAACACGTAGACGGTGATGAAGCTGTTGCCCAGCACCACCGGTATCTGGTGCATCACGTAATAGACCTTGTCCGTGAAGAACTGCGGTCCCATCTGGCCGCCGGCGAGAAACGCGAAGAACATCACGCAGAGCAGCGCCGGCGCGCTGAACAGGAGGCGCAGGTCGGCCTTCAGGTCGCTCTTGGTCTCGGTCTCGCGGCGGGTGTGCGACGAGTCCCGGAAATCGCGGCTCAGCAGGATCGCCGCGAAGACGGTGATCAGGCCGAACGATCCGGCGACGACGATCGCCGTGCGCCAGCCCCACAGCTCGCCCATGCCGGATACCAGCACCGGCGCGAGGGCATAGCCAAGGAAGCCGCCGAAATTATGAACGCTGAAGGCGCGACCAAGCCGCGGCTTGCTGATCGAGGCGTTGAGGATCGAATAATCGGCCGGATGAAAGACGCTGTTGGCGGCGCCCGCCACGACGGCGAGGCCGACGAGCGATGCGTAGCCGGGCAGCACCCCGTAGAGCATCGTCGTGCCGGACAGCACCGCGACGCCGGCCATCAGGATCGGCCGTGCGCCGAACCGGTCGACGAAGAATCCAACCGGTATCTGGAAACAGAACGACGTCGCGTAGAGGACCGTGATGAGCAGCGCGAGGCTCTCGTAGCTGTAGCCTTCCGTCTGGTGCATGAGGACGAACAGCGGCGGCAGCGAGATCTGGTAGAAATGGCTGAAGAAGTGGCAGACGCCGACCACGCTCATGACGCGCACGTCGCGGCGGGTGTCGGTCAGGACAGCGGACTGCACGATTGCGGCTCGCTATTCCGCCGCGACGGCGGACTGGCGCTGGGTGGCCGCGTTGGTCGCCAGCATGATGACGATGGCCGTGGCCCAGAACAACGCGACGCACAGAAAGGCCGTGCGCGGGATGCCCGAGTCGACGAAGAAGCCGAACAGGATCGGCGTCGAGGCGGAGCCGAAATCCATACCCGAATAGACGAAGCCGAAGACGCGGCCCGACGCGCCCTTGGGCGTTGCGGCCCGGACCAGCAGTTCGCGCGACGGAAAGGCGACGCCGTACATGAAACCGATCAGGGCGAAACAGATGCATAGCCCGGTCTGGACCGCTTCGAACTCGAGCCCGAGCAGGGGGACGAGCGGGCCGAGCGGGATCGTCGAGCCGGTCAGGTCGAAGCGCCAGATCGCGAGGACCGCTACCAGCGCCGTTGTATAGCCGAACGTGACGACGCGGTCGGGCTTGCGGAAATAATCGGCGATATAACCGCCGCACAGAACGCCGATTGCGACGAAGGCAAGCATCAGCGTCACGTAGAAACCGCCAAGCTTCAGGTCGAACCCGTAAATTTTCTCGAACAGGGTCGGCACGAACGTCTGGAGCCCGATCTGTCCCATCGCGACGATCAGGAAGAACATCCAGCACAGGATGATGGGTGCGGCGATCAACGCGCGAAGGCTTTCGGCCAGCGGTGGGGCGGCGGCGCCCGACTCGGCGCGCTCGTGCGTGCTGTCGCGGAAATCGCGACTGCCGCCCCACAGGACGGCGAAGAGGACGAGCCCGACCAGACCGGCGACCACCACCGCCGCCTGCCAGCCGAGCCAGGTTCCCGCGACGGTCATCGCGATCGGCGCCGAGGCGTAGCCGATATACCCGCCGAACATGTGGAAGCTGAACGCGCGGGCCATCCGCCCCTCGCTGATGGTCGCATTCATGATGCTGTAGTCGCAGGGGTGAAAGACGCTGTTGCCTGCGCCGGCGAGCACCGACAGCACGAACATCGCGGGATAATAGGGCAGAACCCCGATCAACGCGGTCGACGCGGAAATAAGGCCCAGCCCGCCGAGCAGCACGACCCGCGCGCCGAACCGGTCGACGAGGAAGCCGGAGGGCGGCTGGCAGACGGCGGACGCGATATAGAACGCGCCGGTCAGGATACCGAGCTCGGTGAAGCTGATCCCGTGCGATGCGTTGATCAGGACGAACAGCGGCGGCAGGGCGAGCTGGAAGAAGTGGCTCGCCCCGTGCGAAACGCCGATGAGGGTGGTGACACGACGGTCACGGCTGAGAATCTGCGCGTCCGTGAGCGCGGCGGCCTGAGACATCTGCTCTACCGTTTACCTTTCTTCAGATGCCCGCGGCGAGACCGGCGGCCTCGATGCCGGCAACGGCAACCGTTTCATCGTTGTCGGAGGTATCGCCGCTGACGCCGATGCCGCCGATCACTTCGTCGCCATCCTTGATGAGGACGCCGCCGGGGACGGGAATGAGGCGGCCTTCGGAAGCGCCGACCAGCGCGACGCCGAAATGCGGGCGATCCATGGAGAGGTTTCCGAGCGCTCTGGACGACATGCCCATGCCCACAGCGCCGAACGCCTTGCCGGTCGCAATCTGGGGGCGGAGGGCCGCACCCGGGCCGTCCTCGCGGGCGAAAGCCTTGAGGTTTCCGCCGTCGTCGACGACCGCAACCGTCAGGGGGTTCAGTCCCATCTCATTGCCCATTCCGAGCGTTTTCCGGACGATCGTCTGAGCCTGATCGAGCGTCAGCTTAGCCATCACCGAAGTCCCTCGTCTGAATCTGTGAATTGGATCGCGCCAACTTACGCGCTTGGCGGAGGGAGCGGAAGCAGCAAATTGGCCCGCTCTCTGCTAGAATTCCGGCCGCAAGAATCGGGAAGGGATCGGGCATGTCGAAGCCGCGAATCGGCTATATCGGACTGGGGACCATGGGCGGGGCGATGTGCGAACATCTTCTGACTGCGGGCTACGACGTCGCGGTCTGGGGACGTTCCAGGGAGCGTTCGGCAGGCGCACTCGAGGCCGGGGCGAGATGGGCCGAGACCCCTGCGGTTCTTGCCAGCGCCTCGGACATCGTCGCGCTGTGCGTTTCCAACGACGCGGCCGTGGGCGAGGTCGTCTTCGGCGCAAACGGGATTGCGGAAGCCGATGGCGATGGGAAGCTTCTGATCGACCATTCCAGCATTCATCCGGCCACTACCCAGGCGTGGGCCGCCGACCTGCGGGACAGAAACGGGATGACGTGGCTCGACGCACCGGTTTCCGGCGGCCCGGGCAGCGCGGCGCGCGGCGAACTGATCGTGATGGCAGGCGGCACGACATCGGATTTTAATCGCGCATCGTCGGTGATAGGGGCCTACGCAAAGCAAATCACCCATATGGGGCCGGTGGGCTCCGGGCAGGCGACGAAGGTGTGCAATCAGCTCATCATCGGCGCTGAAATTTGCGCTATTGCGGAGGCGCTGAATTTCGCCCGCAAGTTCGGTATGAATGCCGCTGCGCTTCCGGATGCGCTGAAGGGCGGCTGGGCGGATTCCACGGTCCTCCAGGATCACGGCCGGCGCATGGCCGCCGCCGATTATTCCGATCCCGCCGACGCTTCGATGATGATGAAGGACATGAATATCGCCAGCGACATGGGACGCCGGACCGGAACGCCGATGCCGGTCACAGAAGTGGCAACCGCGCTCTACCGCCTCGCGATCGAGCAGGGACACATGGACGGCGGGCAGATTACGCCTATGCGTTTATATGCGAGCCACCCGCTCTAATTAGATAGCTTGTTAATTGTCGTGGCGGGCCGAATTTGGCATTGTCCCGCCGACCAGCAAAGGAAATGTGGAGGTAAAGATGGAAATCACCAATCCCAAGGATGCGACCGGCGAATATCGCGAGATGCTGATTCGTCTGATGACGCGCCAGATTTATGCGGAGACGGCGACGGCCGAGGTGTTCGGCAAGGCGATCAGTGCGGCGCCGAACTGGCAGGAAAAGGAACTCGCCGCCGAGTTCGCCGCAGAGGAAGCCCGCCACAGCCGCGGACTCTACGACCTGCTGACCGATCTGGGCGAAGATCCCGAAGAGATCATCGCCGGCCGCCCCGATGCTGCGAAGTTCTGGGGCGTCGATCTCGATAACTGGCTTGAGATCGCGGTGTTCAACTTCACGGTCGACCGCGCGGGCAGCCACCAGATCATGGAATACCGCGAATCCAGCTACATCCCGTGGAGCGAAAGCCAGGGCGAGGTACTGGAAGACGAAGAGGATCACTACGACAACGGCGTCGAGAACCTCAAGCAGTTCGCCAAGGATCCGAAGCAGCTCGCCGAATTCCAGGCGGTCTTCGAT
>JAYQUR010000200.1:0-6436 GCA_038148075.1 Alphaproteobacteria bacterium
AGGACCGCGAGGCGATCATCCTGGCGGACAAGCTCGGCTATTCGGAAGCCTATGTCGGCGAACACCTGACCGACGCCGCCGAGAGCGTCACGAACTCGATGCTGTTCCAGGCGAGCCTGATTTCGGACACGAAGCAGATCAAGCTGGGGACCGGCACGACGAACCTGTCGCATCAGCATCCCGTTCTCGTCGCCGCCCACGCCGCGATGATGGACCATCTGCTGGAAGGCCGGTTCCTGTTCGGCGTCAGCCCGGGCGCGCTCGAATCCGACGCCGAGGCGATCGGCATCCGGGGCGTCGACCGCAACGAGCTGTTCGCCGAGTCCATCGACCACATCATCAACATCTGGACCGGCGAGGCGCCCTACGACCTCGAAGGCAAACACTGGCAGATCACCACCCGCGAGACCCGCATGCCGGAAATCGGCATGGGTCCCATCGCGAAGCCCTACCAGAAACCGCACCCGCCGATTCTCGGCACCGTCGTCGCGCCGTTCTCCAAGGGCGTGATCGAGATGGGCAAGCGCGGCTTCCTGCCGATCTCGGCGAACTTCCTGCTCGCCAAGTGGGTCAAGACGCACTGGGAAAACTACGCCCAGGGCTGCGAGGAGGCAGGCCGCAAGGCCGACACGGGCGACTGGCGCGTGGCGCGCTCGATCTTCGTCAACGACGACCACAAGACGGCGCTCGACTACGGCCGGACGAACGAACGCAGCCCCTACCGGTTCTACTACAACCAGCTCTACACCAAGCTGAAGAAGGGCGGCCGCCACGGCGTCTTCAAGCCGGAGCGCGATTATCCCGACGAGAAAGTGGATCTGGATTACATCGTCGACGAGCTGGTGATCGCCGGCGACGTCAACAGCGTCGTCGACCAGATTCTTGCCTTCCGCGAAGTCACCGGCGACTTCGGCACGCTGCTCTATGCCGGCAAGGACTGGGAAGACAAGGCGCTCGGCATGCGCTCGATGGAGCTGATGGCGGAAAAGGTCATCCCGGCGGTCAACGCCGCGATCGGACAGTCGGAAGCGGCGGAATAGCGACCCGCCCGACCGGCGCCAGAAGCGGATCAGGAACGCGCAACAATGGCGATCGCCGACGAAAAGCCGCTCTCCCTGGTGCACGTCCTGTCCAGCCGGATCGGGCGTGCTTTCTACAGCGAGATCGAAACGCGGTTCGGTATCTCGATCGCCGAATGGCGGGTGGTGATCACCATCGAGGCTGAACCCGGCATCTGCGCGGCGGAAATCACCAACCGCTGGGCGCTCGAGAAGATGTCGGTCAACCGCGCCATCCAGCGCCTCCACAACGACGGCTACGTGTCCCGCACGCGGGACCCCGAAGACGGCCGCAGCTACCGGCTGGAGCTGACGGACAAGGGCAAGGCGCTCTACGCCAGGATCGCGCCGACCGCCAACGCGCGCTACAACGAGCTGATGTCCGTGCTTAACGAAGACGAAAGCGCGGCCCTGCTCGCCGCCCTGAGCAAGCTGATCGACAAGGCCGAAACGCTGGAATAGGACTCCGCGGCGAAAGCGCTTAACGAGTTTCGCCTCATACGATACGATCCACGCGACCGTCAGCGGGGAGAAACGCGTGAGCCAGCCCGAGTATTCCAGCATCATCTACGTCGTCGAAGACGGCGTCGCCAAGATCATCTTCAACCTGCCGCAATACGGCAACGCGCTGGACCTCAAAGGCGTCCAGGAAACGCTCGATGCGCTGTTCCACGCCGAAGCCGACGACGATGTCGGCGCGGTGCTGTTTACCGGTGCCGGCAAGGCGTTCTGTTCGGGCTTCAACCTCAAGGAAATTCCGGCAGTCGGCGACGGCCAGGAAGGCATCAGCGCTCATTTCCGCGAACTCGCGATGTGGTGGCACCAGGTCTTCCACATGATCGTCCGGATCAAGAAGCCGGTCTTCTCGGCGGTCAACGGCGCGGCGGCGGGCTCGGGTCTCGGCGTCGCGCTGTGCTCGGACATGGTGGTCTGCAACGAGGACGCGCGGTTCCTGTGCGCCTGGCATTCCATCGGCCTCGCGAACGACGCGTCCACCAGCTATTCGCTGGTCAAGATCGTCGGTTTCCGCCGCGCGATGGAGCTGATGTACACCAACCGCGTTCTCGACGCGCAGGAGGCGCTCGCCTGGCAGATCGTCAACCGCGTCTACGACAACGCAACGTTCAAGGAAAACGCGACCCAGATCGCGAAGGATCTCGCAGCCGGCCCGACGCACCTGCAGGGCATGGCGAAGGAAAGCTTCCACATGGGCTGGCGCCGGTCGATCGAGGAAGCGACCGAGTTCGAAATCCAGAACGTGATGGACTCGGTGAAGCATCCCTATTTCAAGGAGGCGCTCGACCGCTTCCTCGACAAGAAATCCCGCAGCAGCCAGGAGGTCGTCCGCCTTCCCTAGGCGGACGTGTGCCATGCTGGGCCTGTTTTCCAAATGCAACCGCCCCCTCCATATGGGCCGCTACCCGATGGAGAAGATCAGACGCGTCGACGAACCGACGACGCTGATCACGGACGACATCAAGCGCGTGCCCAAGCGCGCCGGGTTTTTCGTACGCGCCTTCTTCGGCGATCTCGGTCCGAAACCGGGCAAGGAAATCCGCCGCTTCATCACCAAGAATCCGCTGAATGCCGCGATGGGGCATGTCCACTGGACGCAGGTGCCGATCCACAAGGGCGAGCCCTACGCCGAAAAGGCGGAACTGCCGGACGATCCCGAAGAGCTCGCCAGACACATAAAATCGCTCTGCTATTTCCTCGATTCCGACATGGTCGGCATCTGCGAATGCCCCGACTGGGCGTGGTACAGCGAGGACATGAACGGCGAGCCCATCGAGACGAAGCACAAATACGCCATCGTCATCGTCAACGACCAGCGCTGGGAAACGCTGGACGCCTCGTCGGGCGACGATTGGGCGTCGGGCGCGCAGAGTTACCGCGCCTACCTGAAGGGCTCGACGACGGCAGTGATCGTCGCCGACTACCTGCGCCGGCTGGGCTACGAGGCGCAGGCGCATTCGAACGCCGACGGCGACGTCATGCAGATTCCGCTGATGCTTCTCGCCGGCCTCGGCGAGATGAGCCGCATCGGCGAGCTCGTCCTCAACCCGTTCATCGGCCCGCGCCACAAGACCGCCATCGTCACCACCAACCTGCCCATGGCGGTCGACAAACCGATCGATTTCGGGCTCCAGGACTTCTGCTCCAAATGCCTGAAATGCGCCCGCGAATGCCCGGCCCAGGCGATCCCGTTCGGCGACAAGGTGCTCTACAACGGCTACGAGATCTGGAAGCCCGACGTCGAGAAATGCACCAAGTACCGGGTGACCAACCTCAAGGGCTCGTCGTGCGGACGCTGCATGAAGATGTGTCCGTGGAACAAGGAAGGACTCCTGCAGCACCGTCTCGCCATGTGGGCGGCGATCAAGCTGCCGTGGACGCGGCGGTTCCTGATCTGGCTCGACGACAGGATGGGCTACGGGATGCGCAATCCGGTCAACAGATGGTGGTACGACCTGGAGACGCAGAAGAAGGACGGCCGGGCCCACCACAGTCCGAACGCCAACGCCCGCGACCTCAACCTCGACCGCGACACGTCGATGAAGAACGACAAGGTCGCGGTCTACCCCGTCGAGAAGCTGCCGCGCGCCGACCAGAAGGAACCCGTTCCGGTCGACCGCAAGGCAGCGCTCCAGGACACCAAGGCGGCGGAAGAGGCGCTACGCAAGCTGAAGGCGGAACGGGAAAAGGCCTGACGGGCTAAGCCGTATTGTCCGCCATCCTCGACATCATCGCGCCGGTCTTCGCGCTGATCCTGGTCGGCTACGGCGTCGCCAGGACGCCGATCTGGACGCCGGGTTCGACGGGCGCCTTTAACAAGTTCGTCTTCTACGTCGCGCTGCCGACGCTGGTGTTCGGCAAGCTGGCGTCCGGCCGCGCCTTCGACGGAGTCGATCCGCTGATCGCGGCGGCCTATTTCGGCGGCTGCCTGATCGCGATGGCGCTCGCGATGCTGTTCTCCCGCGCCGCCTTCCGGATCCCCGGCGAGGAACACGCGCTGATCGGCATGGCGGCGGGGTTCTCGAACACGGTCCTCCTCGGCCTGCCGCTGATCGTGCTGACCTTCGGGGACGAAGCCGTGGGGCCGCTGACCGCCATCATCGCGTTCAACGCCATGCTGCTTCTGCCGCTGACCACGCTGCTGATCGAGATATCGCGCGGCAAGGCGACCGGCCGGAAACTCGGCCAGATCCTGTTCGTGCCGATTCCGCCGATGCTCCGCAACCCGATCCTGATCGGCATCGTTTGCGGCGGCGCGTGGAGCTTTACGGGCATCGGAATCGCCACGCCCCTGGATCGCCTGATCGGGCTGCTGTCGGGCGCCGCCGGGCCCTGCGCCCTGTTCGCCCTGGGGGCGAGCCTCGCGGACTACAGGATCGCCGGCCGCCTGCCGGAGACTGCGACGATGATCGGATTCAAGCTGGTCGTGCACCCGGTGGCGGTGTGGCTGCTGTGCACGCAGGTTTTTGCGCTGGATCCGCTGACCACCGGCGTCGCCACGATGATGGCCGCCGTCCCGGTCGGCGCCACCTGCTTCGTCCTCGCCCACCAGTACAACGTGTTCGTCGGGCCCGTTTCGTCGTCGATTCTCATTTCAACGGGAATTTCCGCCGGTAGCCTCGCCATTGTGATTGCGTTCCTTGCATAACCAACCTTTGGCGATCCGGCAGGAGAGGCTCGCCTATTCGGGTTCCGGACCGAAGAACCCCTGCCGGCCGCTGCCGACCCCGATATCCCATTCAAATAGAAGGGATTATTTAAATAAAAAATAATAATTAATTATTTCGCATTGAAAAATATGAATAAAATCCCATATCTAGTTAAGATCAAATAATTGGTCTCTTTTTAGGATTTTTACATGTCTTTCAATTCTTTTTCAAAAAAACAGCCCACTGCAAACGACCAAAATAAAGTTGAAAGCGAACAGGTCGCAGCAAAAAAGCAGGTTCAAGGTCCGCCCCCTGCCGATGTCCAGACCAAGAGCGCGCCCGAAAGCACGACGCCGGATAAGGAATAACCCTGATCGGCGTTTTCGCCGGAATGCCCGAAACGGCCTCCGGTCGGGCGGAGTCGCAATCCGCAGCGATCGATTCGGTCCTGATGACCGCTCTGCACATCCTAACGTTCGACGGTCAGAGGCCGCTGACGAATGCCAGCGGCTTTTTCTTCGAACGGGACGAACGGTTGTTCCTCGTCACGAGCCGGCACGTCCTGTTCGACGAACCAAGCGGACATTATCCGGACCGGATACAGATAGAGCTGCACACGGATGAGTCCGACATCGGGGCGTCCACCGGCTTTTCGATCCTGCTCTACAGAAACGGCACGAGCAATTGGCTGGATGCCGCGGACACAGGCGGCGCCGTCGATATTGCGGCCATCGAGATCGATCGGGATGCGCTGCCCAAATCCGCCTATTTCCGCGCCTTCACGCCGCAGCACCTACTCGGCCCGGATGAGCAGATCGAGATCGGCACGTCGCTCCAGATTGTGGGATTTCCACTCGGGTTTCACGACACGCTCCATCATCTCCCGGTATCAAGGCAGGCTGGCGTCGCCTCGTCGTTCGGCTTCCGGTTCCAGGGCCTCGGCTATTTCCTGACGGACGCGCGCACGCATCGCGGCACCAGCGGAGCCCCCGTCGTCATGCGTGTGCATGACCGCGACGATCGGCTGGGCGACCTGACCTGGCTTCTTCTCGGGGTCCATTCGGCACGGCTGGATATCGGTACCCGCGATCTCCGGCTGGACGAAGCGCTCGGGCTCAATTGCAGCTGGTACGCCGATATTCTGATGACGCTTACGAAGAAATAGCCGCTCCGTTCTCAGCTTGCAGGCTTTTCTATCTCCCGAATCCATCGCGTCTTGGCCGCGTCGTCCATGAACGATGCGCGGATCGAGTTCCGCGCGAGGGTCGCGATCTCGTCGCGCGACAGGTCGAGCGCGTCGCGCACCGCTAGGTAGTTGTCGAGCACGTAGCCGCCGAAATAGGCGGGGTCGTTCGAATTCACCGTCGCCATCACGCCCGCGTCCAGCATGCGCTTCAGCGGATGTTCTACCATGTCGTCGATGCCCTTCAGCCTCAAATTCGACAGCGGGCAGACGGTGAGCGGCATGCGCTCGCGCACCAGCCTTGCGACGAGGTCGGGATCGGCCATCGCCGCGTTGCCGTGGTCGATCCTGGAGACGCCCAGCAGGTCGAGCGTATCGCGGACGTATTCCGGCGGCCCTTCCTCGCCCGCGTGGGCCACCGTCAGGAAACCCTCGGCCCGGGCGCGGTCGAACACGGCCTGGAATTTCTCCGGCGGATGCCCTTGCTCCGAGGAATCGAGGCCGACGGCAACGATTCGGTCCTTGTAGGG
>JAYQUR010000201.1:0-6425 GCA_038148075.1 Alphaproteobacteria bacterium
GGCGCGGACGATCAGGCCGGCGACAACCTCGGGCTCGTCCAGCTTCATGCCGAACGGCGCCACCAGTTTCTCGAACGCGCCGGCAGCCGGCGTGCGCGCGCCGCGCGGCGCGACGTAGACGACGGAGATCCCCTCGGATGCCAGCTCGCGCCGCAGAGCGTCGGAGAAGCCGCGCAACGCAAACTTGGCCGCGCTGTAGGCCGCAAACATCGGATGCGCGATGTCGCCGAACATCGAGCCCACGTTGACGATGCAAGGCGACGCGGAACGCCGGAGCGCCGGCAGCAGATCGCGTGCCAGCGCGATCGGTGCCTGTACGTTGGTCCGGATCATGGATTCGAGCGCCGCGTCGTCGTAATCCTCGACGCGCCCGACGAGCACCTGTCCCGCATTGTTGACGAGAACGTCGATGCCGCCGAAGTCGTCGACGGCCACGCACAGGGCTCGGCGACCCATCTCGGTGGCGATGTCGACCGGAACGATTTTCGCTTTGGCGCTCTCCGGCAGGAGTCCCGCCGTCTCCGCCAGCGCTTCGCGCCGCCGTCCGGTCAGGATCAGCGACGCGCCCTTTTCCGCACAGGCGATCGCCAGGGCGCGGCCGATGCCGCTGCCCGCGCCCGTTATCAGCACGCGTTTTCCGTCAAGCTGCATGACAGGCCTCCGGGAAGCGCGCGTCGATCTCGTCGAACATGTCGCCGTAGAGCTTGTACACGGCAATCGCCGTCTCGACGATGGCACGCCGGGCCGCGGCGTCGTCGATCCCGTTCACGAGGTCGCGGAAGAAGGCGACGTGCTCCTGGTCGAGCGAGCCGTGCGACGACAGGTAGCTGAACCCGGCATCGCCGCTCCCGCCCAGAACCGACCTGATGCTCGCCGCAGCGTGCGTCGCCAGCGCCGCGGACATTCCTTCCAGCACGTGGACCATGCCGAGCATGGCGTAGGGTGTCAGATGTTCGACGGCGAAATAGACGTAGGCGACCATCAGCCGGCAGGGCAGCGCCGGCGCGCCGTTTCGAACCGCCTCCGCGTCTCCTCCCATCGCCGCGATATCCTCGAGGATCCATTCCTCGTGACCGCGCTCTTCGGCGATGTAGTCGAGCAACGCCGTCACATAGCGCCTGTCCGACGGCCCGCACTGCACCACCGCCGCGCTGAGGAGCGGGCAGGTATGGCGGACGTGGTGATAGGCCTGCTCGAGAAAGCCGACATAGGTCTCGCGGGAAACGCCCCTGTCGACGGCGCGCCGGACCAGCGGGCGGGCGAGAAACGCTTCGCGGGCCGCCGCCGTATCTTCGAGCAGGGTTTCATAGAATGGCATGTTTCAACTCTTCCTTCGGTAAACTCTCGACGCCGCTCGCGGCGTAGCGCTCGGCAATCTGCGGGCGGCGGGGACGCCCGTTGGGGGTCAGCAAGCCGGCCGCGGCCAGCGCGCCCGGAACCGCGACCGAAACGCGATGGGGCACGGCGTAAGCCGGCGCTTCGTCGCACAGCAGGGTGACCAGCGCCTCGCGGTCCCGGTTGTCGGCGGACGTGAAGAACGCCTCGCCCGCCGGCGACGGCTCGATCAGAACGGCAAGCGTGCCGGAAGCGTCGGGCATGACGATCGCGCGGCCGATCCTCGGGTCGGCGCCGATCATGGTCTCGATCCACTCGGGCGAGACGTTCCGCCCGTTCGCGGTGACGATCAGGTTGTCCTTGCGGCCTTGCACCCGGAGATAGCCGTCCGCGTCGAACGACCCGATATCGCCGGTCTTCCAGCCCTGCTGCTCGGGGAGCGGATCCGCGCCGCAATAGCCGTCCGTTACGCTGTCGCTGAAAACGACGATCTCGCCGTCGGCCGCCGTCTGGACGCGGTAGCCGGGGAGCGGTTTGCCCGCCGTCCCCGCCTTGCGCCCGCCCGGCAGGTTCACGCACACCACCGACCCGCACTCAGTCAGCCCGTACCCTTCGTGGACGGGAATACCCAACCCCCAGGCGCGTTCGGCGAGCGCCGACGGCACGGCGGCACCGCCGACCGCCACGAACCGCAGCGAGCCCGGCACCAGGCAGCCCTGCGCGGCCGCCGCCGTCCAAGCCTGCAGCAGCTGCGGCACCAGAACGGTCGTCGTCGGTTCCGCCTCCGCCGCCGCGTCGGCGAGGAGACGGGGAATATCGGTATCGGGCGCGGTCAGCACCTCGGCCGCAATCCGGCAGGAGGCCCCGGACAGCAGCGGCACGTAGATGCCGCACACAGCCTCCAGCAGCAGCGAGAACGGAAGCACCGACAGGTGCCGGTCGGACGGGCCGGCCCCGATCGCCTCGACGATCGCGGTGGCGGTATTCAGTATCTGTTTCGGTCCGAGAACCACGCCTTTCGGCTGTCCCGTCGAGCCGGACGTATAGACGATCCGCCGTCCCGTCATGTCGCCTTCCACGGGTTCGGCTTCGCCCGCATGCAGATTTGCAACCGGCACGCCGAAACTCCGGGCGCGGTCGATCCCGGAAGCTTCCGTGACGATCGCTTCCACGCCTGCATCGGCGATGACGTGGCGCAGCTGGGCGTCGGAGAAAAACGGCGGCAGCGGGACGACGGTCCGCCCCGTCTGCCAGAGCCCGACATCCGCAACCGCCCAGGCGACGCTGCTACCGGCAAGCAGCCCGACGGTCGGGGGCAGGTCCCTTGCTGCGTCGGCAAAGCCGGCGGCCCGGCGCGCGAACGCCGCGAAGCCGAGCGTCTCGGCGCCGTCCTCGAAGGCGACGGCTTCCGGCCGGGCGGCTGCGTGCGCCCGCAGAGCTGAAATCATCACGCAGCGACCGAAGGCGCCGGTTCGGCCCCGCAGGGGAGATGATATCGCGTCAGGCGGTCGCGGGCGTCCCGGCTGCGGACGGCGCAGATGCGGGGATCGTTCTCGTAGTAGGTCCCCCAGGAGGCGGGATCCGCGAGACGCGACGGGTCCGCGGCGCCGAGCTCGATGAGATCGACGCCGACACGGCGCGCCAGATGCCGCAGACGGTCGGTCGCCGTGTAGACGACCCATCCATGACCTGTGTCCAGCCCGTACTGCGCGAAGCCGTGCAGCATGCAGAGAAGGCCGCCGGGCCGCGGCGCGGCGAGCGAGCCGAGCTCGATGATATCGTCGCGGTGCACGACCGCTCCCGCGGCGTCGGAGAGCTCTCGGTCGAGATCGCGGTCGAGATACTTCTCCGACAGCAACCCCGCGTCGCGATCGCGCAAGGCGGCGGCGCATTGCGGCGCCTCCGCGCGGTCGAAAACGGCGAACATCTGCGCAGGAAAATCGCGCACCGTCGCACCGTATTCGTCCCGGAAGACGGACGTGACCAGCCGCTCGACGGCGGGCCGGGCTTCATGCGTTCGCGGGACAGGTTCAAAGCGCATCTAGGGACTCCTGATTCGGGATATCCCGCAATGTCTCACATCGGTCTTACGACCCACTTACCCCTTGCTTACGCGAACCTTACGGATTTTTGGGGCGTTCGACGGGTAGACGGAGGCTGAATAGCGCCCCGCCGCCGGGGGCGTCCGAAACGTCGACGCCGCCGCCGTGAGCGCGCATCGTGGCGCCGACGATGGCGAGGCCCAGACCGGCCCCCTCGCCGCCGCCCTTGCCCCGCCAGAAGCGCTCGAAGATCTTCTCGCGCTGGCCGACGGGGACCCCGGGGCCATGGTCCCTCACGGTAATGTCCCCGTCCGCGGTGACGCCGACCTCGACTTCCGAGCCTTCGGGCGTCTGGGCGAGCGCGTTCTCGATTACGTTCCGCAGCGCGTCTTCCAGCGCCGCCGGCGCTACTTTCGCGAAGACCGGGGCGTCAGCGCCGTCGAACGACACCGCCCGCCGCCGGGAGATGGCCAGCGGCGCGATGTAGGCGACGACGTCCGCCGCGAGCGTGTTGAGATCCAACCGCTGGTCGGGGGCGACCTCCGCGGCGTCGAGCCGGGAAACGCGAAGGAGCTGCGAGACCAGTCTGTTCATGCGCTCGACATCCTCGGACAGCCGCTTTAACGTGTCGCTGTCGTCAAGCTCGTCGAGGCGCGCCGTCAGGATCGCCAGCGGCGTCCGAAGCTCATGGGTAGCGTTCGCGGTGAACTGGCGCTGGACGTCGAAGCCCTGCTCGAGCCTGTCGAAGGCGCTGTTGACGGCGATGACCAGCGGGCGAATCTCGCGCGGCACATCCGCTTCCGGCAGGCGCATGTCCGTCGCCTGCGGGCTGATTTCCGCCGCCCGCGCGGACAGGGCCGTCACCGGCTTGAGGCTCTGGCGGATCGTCCAAACCGAGATGGCGAGCGCCGAGAACATGATGAGCGGCAGCGTCCAGCCGACATGCTCGAAGAATTCCGAGATCAGCGTATCGATGAACACGTCGCGGTGCAGATGTCCCTGCGCGACGACGACGCGTAGGGTGGGCTCGCGCGGTACCCGCGTCATCAGCGCGAAATACGGCGTTTCGCGGCCGGTGTCGTCGGGAACGCGGAAATAGGCATGGTCGCGGTCGAGGATGCTTTGCGGCAGCGATTCCGTGAACACGCGCGCCTTTTCGCCCGACGCCTGCAGCACGCGCCCGCTGTCGTCGATCAGCGCGTAGAGAAACCCCTCGCCCGAAGCCTGGTAGGCCTGGCGCACCGCCACGGGAAGATCGAGCGCGAAGCCGTCCGGCCCTCTGTAGACATGCCCGACGATCTGCTCGGCCTGAACCTGCAGGCTGGCGTCGTCCAGATCGCCGATCGTGCTCCACGTGTAATGCGCGATGACGCCGGCCAGAAGGAGCATCGACGCGACGAGAACGAGGCCGAGGCGCCACGCCAGGCGTCTCTGCAGGGAGGGCGCCGTCAACCGGCCGACTCGGACAGCAGATAGCCGATACCGCGAACGGTATGGATGCCCGCCGAGGAATCCTGCTCCGTCAGTTTCTTCCTCAGCCGGTGGATCAGAACCTCGAGCGAGTTGGACGAGACCTCGTCCTCGAACCCGTAGATCCGGTCTTCGAGATAATCCTTGGCCACCACATGACCGGCGCGGCGCATCAGGTTTTCAAGCAGCGCCAGCTCGCGCCGCGACAGGCTGACGGGCTTGCCCGCAATCGCCACTTCGCGGTGAACGGTATCGAAACTGATATTGCCGACGTCGAGAAACGTCCCCAGCGCCCCAGACGGCCTCCGCAACAGCGCCTTGAGCCGGGCGACGAGCTCGGGCATCGCGAACGGCTTCAGCAGATAGTCGTCGGCGCCCGAATTCAGCCCGTCGACCCGGTCGTCGAGCCCGTCGCGCGCGGTCAGCACGAGGACAGGCGTCCCGTCCCGTCCCGCCCGCAATTCCCGCAGGACATCCATTCCGTCGCCGTCGGGCAGGCCGAGGTCGAGGACGAGCGCGTCGTACTCGGACGTCGCCAGCGCCGCCGAGGCATCCTCCACGGTGCCCACGGCGTCGACCGTGAAACCGGCGCGTCCGAGCCCGCGGGACACGAGCTCGGATAGCCGTTTTTCGTCTTCGACCAGTAACAGGCGCACGCACCGCCCCCGGAATGGAAATCTACAGGCGAGTAATAGCCGAAATGCGGCGTCAACGCAGGACGTATTGGATTTCGGAGCCGTCGTTGCCCTTGAAGCGGACCTTCACGAGCACCGCATTCGAATCGAACCACAGTTCGCGCTCCAGATCCCCGGTGATCGCGTAGTGGGTCGCCTGGATCCGGTGGCCGCGCGCCTCGATGACGTCGGCGCCCATGTTCTTGACGGCGACCTTCATGCCGCGGCCGTCGAGCGTGTTGAGAATGGTGCCGCCCTTCAGGATGTTCTCGTTCCACAGGCTGGCGGGAACGATTTCGGCGGGCGCATCGTCGCGCTTGCCGTCGCCTTCGACGACGAGCTTACCGCCGGCGGCGGAAACGTTGAGGTCGTGCTTCTTGCCGTCGTCGTTGGTCTTCGACCACAGGCGCGTCAGCCGGCCGTCGCGCCAGATTTCATGGCCGTCATGCTCGAACCGGTAGGCGGTGATGAACATCATCTTGACCTGTATATTGGTCTTGATGTCGACGCGAAGGCCCTCTTCGCCGCTCGAGAAGTGCAGGCGATGGCTGCCGATCTCGTAGCCGTCGCGCAGCACGGTGAAGTCGAGGTTTCCGTCATGCGGAACCGCCGCCCGGACGGGCGAGAACGACGATAGCGAAAGAAGGCACGCCATGAGGGCGAGGAAGGTTTTGCTGGATCCAAGGCGGACACGCATGGTCGATCTCCGAATTTGAGGAACGATCGCACATTGCGCCATTGAACTTACGGCTACCTTACGGCGAAGCGGAACCTACTCCCGCAGATTCCCCCACTTGTCCCACGCGTCCTTGCGCGCCTCGGGCGTCGGCGCGTTGACCTTCTGGAACTCTTCCTTCCAGTGGAACGGGCGGCAGGCATTGACGATGGCGCGGCTGTTGTAGAG
>JAYQUR010000202.1:0-6411 GCA_038148075.1 Alphaproteobacteria bacterium
GGTCAGGTTCCATCCGAACATATCGAGCGTCTCGAGAACGGGCGCGGCATCGGACGGATCGACGACCGCCGCGTTGCCTGACGAGCTCTCGCGCAGCAGATAGACGTAATTGTCGGAACGCGTCGGGATCTGGTGGATTTCAAGGGTGGACACGGTTTCTGGCCTCCGGATGTCGCTTGTCCTGTCGGGTGGCGGACCCTATCAAACCCCGCTCGAACCGCCAACCGGGGCTTTATGCGCCTGTCGGCTCGGGCCATACTGGCGCCATGTACAGCGACGTCGTCGACATTCGCGATTTCTACGCGAGTTCCATGGGTCACACCGCCCAGAGGATCGTCCGCCGATACATCCGCGAGGCTTGGCCGGACGTGCGCGGCATGACGGTAGCGGGCATGGGGTACGCCACGCCTTATCTGCGGCCGTTCATGGACGAGGCCGAACGGGCGATCTCGATGATGCCGGCCCAGCAGGGCGTCATGCGCTGGCCGGCGGACGGGCTGAACGCGACCTGCCTCGTCCAGGAAGACGACCTGCCGCTGCCCGACGTCTCCGTGGACCGGCTGCTGCTCGTGCATGCGCTCGAATGCTCGGAGCAGCTTCGCAAGCTCCTGCGCGAAGTCTGGCGGGTAATGACGGAAGGCGGCCGCGTGCTGATCGTCGTCCCCAACCGGCGCGGAATCTGGGCGCAACTCGACCACACGCCGTTCGGCCACGGGCACCCCTACACGGCCGGCCAGCTCTCCCGCCTTCTGCGCGACAATCTGTTCGTGCCGCAACAGTCGACCTCGGCGCTGTTCGTACCCCCGACGCGGACCAGAATGGTCCTCGCCTCCGCACCGGCGATCGAAAAGATCGGCGCGCGGTGCTTCCAGACCTTCAGCGGCGTTCTGCTGATCGAGGCGCAGAAACAGATGTATGCGGGAAGCGTCGCGCCGCAGGCCGCTCCGGCGCGGCGGCGCGCCTATGTGCGGGTGGTGGGCGGCAGCGAACGCGCAAGCCGGGGTTCGGGGGCCGAAAACGGCGCGGCGCGCGTCAGGCCTTCGCCAGAAGAAAAATAGCTTCCTCGCCGCGCAGATTGGCCCAGGCGCCGATCGAGGTCAGCTCACGCGCGTTGCCGGATCGGGACAGCGACAGCGCGCGTTCCACCTTCAGGTTCAGCTCGTCGGCCAGCACGGTGAAATCGCGGATCGTGCAGAGGTGAATGTTCGGCGTGTCGTACCAGCGCATGCCGTCGTCTTCGACGGTCGGCATCTCGCCGCCGAACATCAGCGTCAGTCGGTACCGCAGATGGCCGAAATTCGTGAAAGAGACCACCGCGCGCTTTCCGATGCGGACGAGGTTCGCGACCACGTCGTGAGGGTTGCGCGTCGCCTGCAGCGTCTTGGTGAGGACGACGTAGTCGAACGCATCGTCAGGATAGTGGTCGAGGTCGGTATCGGCATCGCCCTGGATCACCGAGAGACCGTGCGCCACGCAGGCATTCACCCCCGCCTGGCTCAATTCGATCCCGCGCCCGTCCACGCCCTTTTCGTGAACGAGATGGTCGAGCAACGCGCCGTCGCCGCAGCCGACGTCGAGCACCCGGCTCTCGGGTGCGATCATCTGCGCGATTATCTGGAGATCCCGGCGGATCGGGCCGTGCCAGGCCTGTCCTTTCGGTTCCGTCATCGTCCGTTCAGCCCGCGATGCTCGGCGGCTCCTTCGAGAAAACCGGCGACGGTCGCGAAGAATTCCAGTTCTTCGAGCAGGAACGCATCGTGGCCCTTGTCGGTCTCGATCTCGACAAAGCTCACATTCGCCGCCACCGCATTAAGGGCGCGCACCACCTCGCGGCTCTCCGAGGTCGGAAACAGCCAGTCGCTAGTAAACGAAATGATGCAGAAACGGACGTTCGTTCCCTCGAACGCATGGGCGAGCACGCCGTCATGCTCCGCAGCGAGATCGAAATAGTCCATCGCGCGGGTGATGTAGAGATAGGAATTGGCGTCGAAACGCTCGACGAAGGTGCTGCCCTGGTGGCGGAGATAACTCTCGACCTGGAAATCGGCGTCGAAGCCGAAGGTGATCGCGTCGCGCGCCTGCAGCCGGCGGCCGAATTTCCGGTGAAGCGCGGTTTCCGACAGGTAGGTGATGTGCGCCGCCATCCGGGCAACGGAAAGGCCGCGCTTCGGGTTCGTTCCCTCGCGCAGGTAATTTCCCTTGCACCAGTCGGGATCGGCCATGATCGCCTGGCGGCCGACCTCGTGGAACGCGATGTTCTGCGCCGAGTGGCGCGCGGCGCCGGCGATCGGCATCGCGGCGAACACCCGGTCGGGGTGACGCGCCGCCCATTCGAGGACCTGCATCGCGCCCATCGAACCGCCGATGGCGCAAAAAAGCTGATCGATCCCGAGATGGTCTAGCAGCAGCGTCTGCGCGCGCACCATGTCGCCGACGGTGATGACCGGAAAATCGAGGCCCCAGGGCTCGTTCGTCGCGGGATTGATCTCGCGCGGGCCGGACGAACCCATACAACCGCCGAGGACGTTGGCGCAGATGATGAAATAGCGGTCGGTGTCGAGTGGCAGACCCGGCCCCACCATGGTTTCCCACCAGCCCGGCTTGCCGGTGATGGGGTGGGCGTCGAGCACGTACTGGTCGCCGGTGAGCGCGTGGCACACCATGATCGCGTTGGTCTTGTCGGCGTTGAGTTCGCCGCACGTCGTGTAGGCGACGGTAAACGGCCCGATGGTCTCGCCGGAATCGAGACGCATCGGCGAATCGAGCGCCAGTTCGACCCGCGTCCCCGGCCAGTCGGTGCCTGACACCGGTGCCGTCGATGTGAATTCAGGCGTCGACATGCCTGTTTACGCCCCGCCATGGCTCTTGGAAATGGGCTGCATTGCTAGGGTCGGGCCCTGCCTATGTCAATGTTTTCTTTGCATTTGCCGGGCCGTCCGACTACATATTGGCGCCCTGCGGCGCAGCGCCGAACGGCCGGTTCAGGCCTCCCGGAACGCGACCGCCAGAATAGATTTCCAGACCTTGGCTACGACCATGTCCGACGGCAAAAATTCCCTTTCCGCGCTTCGCGACAGAATCGACGGAATCGATTCCGCCATTCACGACCTGCTGATGGAGCGCGCCGCCATCGCGGCCGAGGTTCGCGATTCCAAGGCGTCCGGCCCGTCTGCCGGACCGGTCTGGCGCCCGGCGCGCGAAGCGCAGGTACTCCGCCGTCTGGTGGCCCGGCACGAAGGTCCCTTTCCGCGCGGCACGCTTGTCCAGCTGTGGCGCGAAATCATGTCGGCGATGGTCCGCCTCCAGGGGGAATTCGCCGTCGCCGTGTTCGCCAACGACGAGACCCGCTGGTGCCGCGACATGGCCCGCGACCATTTCGGTGCGGAAACGCCCCTTTCCTACTTTTCCACGGCGCGTGCCGTGCTGACCGCCGTCCAGGACGGGTCGGCGACCGTCGGCGTCCTGCCGGTACCCGAAGACAGCGAGGAACTTCCCTGGTGGCCGGCGCTCGCCGACATGTCGGGCGCGCGGCCCCTCGTCTGCGCGAGGCTGCCGTTCGGACCGAGCTCGGCCGGCGCCGGCGACAGCGCGTTGTGCGTCGCGAACATCGAACCCGCTGACAGCGGCGACGACCGCAGCCTCGTCGCCTTCCGTACGCGCCCGAAGATCAGCCGCGCGCGCCTCAACAGCGCCATTGCCGCGGCCGGCATCAAGCCGCTGCGCCTGATCGGCAGCGGGCCGAGCGCTGACGATATCTCGCTGTTCCTCGCCGAACTCGACGGCTTCGCCGCCGCCGACGACGCGCGGCTCGCCCACCTGGCGGACCCGGACGACGGCGTCGCCGAATCCGTCATCTATCTCGGCGCCTACGCGACCCCGTTCGACGCGCGCGAACTCTCCTATCGGGGAGGCGATCGATGACCGGCCCCGTCGTCCGCCCCGGCATTATGGAGATGTCGCCCTACGTCCCGGGCAAGTCGAAGGTCGAGGGCGTCGAAAAGATCATCAAGCTGTCGTCGAACGAGGGCGCGCTGGGCCCGAGCCCCAAGGCCGTCGCCGCCTACCGGACGGTCGCAGAGAACCTGCACCGCTATCCCGACGGCGCATCCGTCGCCCTGCGCGAGGCTATCGGCGCGCGCCACGGCCTCGACCCCGACCGGATCGTCTGCGGCGCCGGTTCCGACGAGGTGCTCGCACTGCTGGCGCGCGCCTACGCGGGGCCCGGCGACGAGATTCTGTTCGGCGAGCATGCCTTCACGATGTATCCGCTGTTCGCGCTGTCCGTCGGCGCGACGCCGGTCAAGGCGCCCGAAACCGATTTCACCGTGACCGTCGACGCGATGCTGAACAAGGTCACGGAGCGGACGCGGATCGTCTACGTCGCGAACCCGAACAACCCGACGGGAACCTTCGTCAGCAAGGACGAGATGACGCGTCTGCGCGCTGGGCTGCGCGACGACATTCTGCTCGTCATCGATGCCGCCTACGCGGAGTACGTGACCCGGAACGACTACAGCGCCGGTATCGAGATGGTCGATGCGGGCGACAACGTCGTGATGACGCGAACGTTTTCGAAGATATACGCGATGGGTGGCATGCGCCTCGGTTGGGGGTATTGCCCACCGGCCGTCGCGGACGTGCTCAATCGCATCCGCCCGCCGTTCAACGTGACCAGCGCGGCGCAGGCCGCGGGCATCGCTGCCGTGAACGACGTCGAATTCATAACGCGGTCGCGCGACCACAACACAGCCTGGCTGCCGTGGCTGGAGGACCGACTTGCGGCGCTGGGCCTGGACGTCATCCCCAGTGTGGGTAACTTCGTGCTCGTGCGCTTCCCGGACAAACCGGGCCGCAACGCCGACGCCGCGATGGCGTTCCTGAACGGCCGCGGCATCATCCCCCGCGGTACGGCGAGCGCGGGCATCCCCGACGGCATCCGCATCACCATCGGTCTCGAGGAGGAAATGCGGGCGACGGCGGACGCCATCGCGGATTTCCTGAACGGCTCATGACGACGAAGCCGCATTTCGAACGGGTCGCCTTCATCGGGATCGGCCTGATCGGCTCGTCCATCGCGCGCGTCATGAAACGCGACGGGCTGGCGGATACCATCGTCGCCTGCGCCCGCACGGACGCGACGCTGAAAGCGGCGCTCGAACTCGGCATCGCCGACGAAACGACCTCGGATGCGGCCGAAGCCGTGCGCAACGCGGATCTCGTGATGATCTGCACGCCGGTCTCGACCTACGGCGCCATCGCGGCGGCCATCGCGCCGGCGCTCAAGCCGGGAGCGATCCTGACCGATGTCGGATCGGTCAAGGAAGCGGCGATAAACGCCGTGCTGCCGCATCTACCGGAAGGTGTTCATTTCGTCCCGGGCCACCCGATCGCGGGCACGGAGAATTCGGGGCCGGAAGCGGGTTTCGACACGCTGTTCGAGAACCGCTGGTTCCTGATCACGCCGGTCCCGGACAGCGACCCGGCGGCGGTGGAGACGGTCGCGGCGCTGTGGCGCTGCGCGGGCAGCAACATCGAATATCTCGAGCCCGCCCATCACGACCAGGTGCTGGCGATCACCTCGCACCTGCCGCATCTGATCGCCTATACCATCGTGGGCACGGCGACCGACCTCGAGGAGCATATCAAGTCCGAGGTCATCAAATATTCCGCCTCGGGCTTCCGCGACTTCACCCGCATTGCGGCGTCGGACCCGGTGATGTGGCGCGACATCTTCATCGCCAATCGCGATGCCGTCCTCGAAATGCTGGGCCGTCTTTCGGAAGATCTCGCAGGACTTCAGCGAGCCATTCGCGTCGGCGACGGCGACACGCTGGAGGCGCTGTTCCGGCGCACCCGGGAAATCCGCCGCGGGGTCGTCGAGGCCGGACAGCACATTCCGCCCGCGCCGCAGTCCGACGAGGACGAGGAACCACGATAGACCCGGCAGGCGCGCCCGGATGCCCGTCCGGGGCGCCGAACGTCAATCCCAGTCGATGTGTTTCAGCCGCGCCATCGGCACCGGACCGAGATACACCTGCTGCTGCTGGATCGTGAGCGGCAGCCGCACCGGCCCGCCGCCAAGCGTCAGCGCCTTGTTCGCCACTTTCGCGGCGAACGCCGTTCGCGCGTCGATCACGCCGGCGGCGGTCAGCGCGTCCGCGGCCTGGTCGAGCCCGTCGATTTCCGCGGTTGTCGCGCCCTGCGGCTGGAGCTGGGCGTCCAGTGCGAACGTCCCGGTAGCCGCAAGGCGAAGCGCCCGCCAGACAATGGAGAAATTTTCGACCTCGACGACGCCGCCGCTGGCGCGCCAACGCGTCAGCATCTCCGAGAATCGGCCTCCCGGCGTCATTTTCCCGGTAATCACTGCCTCCAGTCCGACCGACTCGACGGTGCGGCCGAGCGGCGCCGACC
>JAYQUR010000203.1:0-6405 GCA_038148075.1 Alphaproteobacteria bacterium
GTGTTGTGGACCCAGGCGTTGTCGTCCGCGAGCGTCATGAACGTCGCGACCGGCGAGGGCATGATGTAGGGTTCGACTTCGCCGAGGTCGACGAAAAGCTGCCACGCGACGAGAAGCGCGATGTGGGCGGCGAACGCGACCCAGTGTCTTCGGACGAATTCCCAGACAGCCATTTCGGATCCCCTGACGTTGTCCGGCCGGCTGTCCGCATGTCGAGACACTATTGACAGGGCGGTAGCGCCGACTCTAGCCTGAAATAACTATATAGTTACTTACGACAGCCGGCGTGTTCGGGCAAGGGTCGCGACGACGCGGAGTAGAGCGCCGGAAGCGGTTGCCCGGCCGGCCGAAAACCGGTTGCGACAATAGAGAGGGAGAGAAAGATGACGATCAGGAAAGCCGCGGCTGTTGCCGCGTTTGTGGCGGCAGGCGTTGGCGCCGGCGCTGCGCAGGCCCAGACGAAGATCAATTTCATCCTGAATTGGGTGGCCGGCGGCGACCACGCCCCGATCTACCGCGCACAGGAACTCGGTCTCTACAAGAAGGCCGGTATCGATCTGACAATCGAGCAGGGCAAGGGATCCACCCTCTCGTCGCAGCGCGTCGGCATCGGCAAGAACGAGCTCGGCATCGCCGATCTCGGCACGGCGCTCGTCGCCCGCGGCTCGGGCGCCAAGCTTGTCGGCGTGATGAACATCTACGCCAACTCGCCTTACGGGATGTACTGGCTCAAGAGCTCGGGCATTACCGGCGTAAAGGACTTCGCCGGCAAGAAGATCGGCAATCCGCCCTGGGATGCCGCCCGCAAGATGTGGCCGGCGCTGGCGAAGGCGGTCGGGATCGATCCCAAATCGGTTCGCTGGGTGAATGTCGATCCGAACGCGAAGCTCGCCGCACTCAAGTCGAAGAACATCGACGTCACGACGTCCTTCTACAACATCCACTTCATCTTCCAGAACGTCCTCGGCAACGATATGGGCTTCCTGCCGTGGCGCGATCACGGCATCAATCCGTACGGCAACTCGATCGTCGCCAATGCGGATTTCCTCGCCGCGAACCCCGACGCAGTGCGCTCCTTCGTCCGGATCACCCAGCGCGCCTATGCCGATTGCGTCCGCGAACCGGCGCCCTGCATCGATGCGCTCGTGAAGGCGAATTCGGGCCTGAAGAACGACTCGTCGATGAAGAACTGGGAACTGGTGACAGAACTGATGAACGATGCGACGTCGCGCACCGTCGCCCTCGGTCATTTCGACGACGCTCGGATGAAGGCCGACTACGACATGGTCGCGACCTACTTCAGCCTCAAGAAGCCGTTCGAGATCAAGACCGCTTACACGAACGGATTCCTCGACGGTGCGGTGAAGTTCCCGACGAAATAGGACTTGCGAGGGGGCCGTCGCGGCACGCGGCGGCCCCGTTTTCCGGTCAGTTCGTCCGGACCTGGATGTCCTTGAACAGGATGTCGTTGAAATCGGCGTCGCCGATCACTTCCTTGACGCGCCGGCGAAGCATCGCCCGGAGATACTGGAGGCGGCCGCTGTTGTTCAGGTCCTCCGGATCCATTTCCTGCAAGTGGGTGATAACCGCTTCCATGACCGGAGCAAGGTTCTCCTCGATGTTGCGGGCGTGCTCCTGCCGGTAAAGCTCCATCTGGAGCGTCATCTGCAGCGAATAGTTCCGCCCGTTCCGCGAGAAGTTCGTCATGATGGTCGGCAGATCGTAGCGGAACATCGCCGACGACGAACCGGCTTCGTACTTGGTCTTGTAGTCGTGCGTGTCCTTCAGGAACAAAAGCCCGGCGCCGACGATGATCATCAGACAGACGACAATGCCGGCGATCCCCATCAGGAGATAGCTGCCGCCCTCGTCCTCCTCGAAATCGTCGTCGTCGAAATAGTCCTCGTCCGGCTTCGGCGTCGGCTCCGGCATCTTGCTGCCCGAGCGCGTTCGCAGAAACACGGTTTTCTCGATGAACTTGTTCTCGAGATAGTCGTAGTGTTCCTGCGTGATCTTCACGCCTTCATGCCGGTCGCTGTCGACCAGCTTTTTCGCCTCGCGACGGGCCTTGTCGGCGCTTTCCATGCGCGCGACGCTGACCCATCCCATCTTGGGCGACAGCACGAGCACGTCGAATGTGAAATTGCCTTCCAAAGCGGATTGCACCCGATCCGGTTCAACGACCAGCCTTTGTAGGGGACACCGCTTAAAGAATTTATTAATTAGGCAGGTCTTCGGCCGGAAACCCCGTCTGCCCGGCGGAAAGCGAGGCGTATTGGCGAACCGTCCCACAGCATTGCCCGAGATTTCGGCCGACCGGGCCACCGGCGATACACGTGCGATCTACCAGGCCATCGAAGCGGCGCTCGGCGTCAGGCTTGTCAACCTGGTCTACCGCCATCTGGCAACCTTTCCGGGGGCGCTGGAGTGGGCGTGGGGGACCGTCGGCGGCGCATTCGACCGCGGCGAGTTCGCGGTTGCCGCACAGGGCATCATGTCCCGGCTCGCGGCCGGCGCGCCATCCATGCCGCCGTTGTCGCTGTCGGCGGCAGGCCTTGGCACGGCGGATGCGGCCGCCGTCCGTGCGACGCTCGACGCGTACAACCGGGCCAACCCCATGAATGCGGTCAGCCTCCGCGTCGTCGCGCTGGCCCTGGCGTCCGGTCGGCCTGCGGATCGGACGCCTGTCGCGGCACGCGACGTCTCCGCTCTGCCCGATCTTCCGCCCATCCTGCCCATAGACTCCCTGACGGACGAGTTGCGCGACATTCTGACGAAACTTGCGCGCCAGGCGACCGGCGGCAGGTCGCCGGTGGTGCCGTCGCTTTTCCGGCATTTCACGGATCATCCGGCGTTGCTGCGGGCGATATCGGACCGGCTCGGCCCGATCGCGGAGAGCGGCGCCATCGATGCGCGTTCCGACGATGTCTCCGTCGCTGCCGACGCCGCCGCTTCGCGCGTGTTTGAAGCCTTGCCCCTGCCCGGCGCAGATGCTTTTGTGCCGGACGAGGCGACGCGCGCTGCCCTCGTCGAGACGATCGGGATTTTTCCTCCGGCGATCTGCCGGATGATCGTTCTGGGCGGGATGCTGAACGCGGCGCTCAGGGACTGAACGCAACGAAACCCGGAAGGATGACAGTGAACGACTGGCGGGAGATCTATAGTTTCTGGTTCGGCGAACCGGGGAGCGACGACCACGGCGCCGTTCGGGAAATGTGGTTCAGGGGCGGACCCGAGGTCGATGAGGAAATCCGGCGGCGGTTCGCGACCGATTACGAGCGCGCCGCGGCGGGGGAGTACGCGGACTGGAAACGGGAACGCTATGCGGCAATGGCGCTTGTCGTCCTGCTCGACCAGTTTCCCCGCAACATGTTCCGGGGCACGGCGCGCGCCTTCGCCGCCGATCCGCTGGCTCGCGATGCGGCGCGGCACATCGTCGACGGCCCGTTGCACGGCGAGCTGATAACGGTCGAAAAGCTGTTCGCCTACCTGCCGTTCGAGCATAGCGAGGATATCGACGACCAGAATCGCTGCGTCGCGCTGTACCGCGCCATCGACGAGCACGAGCAAAAGCGCGGATGGATCGATTATGCCGTCGCGCACCAGGTGATCATCGCGGAGTTCGGACGGTTTCCGCACCGGAACGAGGCGCTTGGCCGCACCAACACGCCGGAAGAAGCGACGTGGCTGGCGACCAACGAGGAGCGTTTCGGCGTCGTCGAAAGCGAGGCCGGCGAAGAATGACCGATCGCGTCGAGTGCGTCGTGATCGGGGCAGGCGTCGTCGGGCTCGCGGTCGCCCGCGCGCTCGCGCAGGACGGACGCGAGGTCGTGGTTCTCGAGCGCGCCGACATGATCGGGACCGAGACGAGTTCGCGCCACAGCGAGGTGATTCATGCCGGAATCTATTATCCGCAGGGCAGCCTGAAGGCCGAATTCTGCGTCGCCGGCAAGAAGGCGATGTACGCGTTCTGCGACGACCACGGCGTTGCGTACAACAATTGCGGCAAGATTATCGTCGCCACCGACGAGGAACAGATTCCCGAGCTCGAGCGTCTCAAGACGAATGCTGCCGCGAACGGCGTCGGCGATCTCGAATGGATGACCCCGGGCGAGGTGACCGCAATGGAGCCCGCCGTGTTCTGCGTGGGTGCGCTGTGGTCGCCGTCGACGGGCATTCTCGACAGCCACGGCTACATGCTGGCGTTGCAAGGCGATGCCGAGGCGGCGGGCGCGATGTTCGCGTTCCTGACGCCGGTCGTCGGCGGACAGGTCGCGAACGACGGCATCCGGCTCGACTGCGGCGGCGATGCGCCCATGTCGATCGTCGCGGAGACGGTGATCAATTCCGGCGGCCTGTGGGCGCAGGAGATCGCGCGCACGATCGACGGCATCCCGCCGGAGACGATCCCGCCGACCTATTACTGCAAGGGCAACTACTACACCTTGTCGGGCCGCCCGCCTTTCACGCGCCCAATCTATCCTGTCCCGGAACGTGCCGGGCTTGGCGTCCATGTGACCGTGGACCTCGGCGGCCAGGTCCGGTTCGGGCCGGATGTCGAGTGGATCGACGAAATCGACTACGACGTCGATCCGGCGCGTGCCGACAAGTTCTACGCGGCGGTGCGGAAGTACTATCCGGAACTGAAGGACGGCGCGATCCAGCCTGGCTATTCCGGCATCCGCCCCAAGATCCAGGCGCCCGACGAGGCCGCGCGGGATTTCGTCATCCAGTCTCCGGACGATCACGGGGTGCCGGGGCTCGTCAATCTGTTCGGCATCGAATCGCCCGGCATGACGTCGTCGCTGGCGATAGCCGATTTCGTAAAGAAATTATTTTAAAACAATAACTTGCAAGGCCTTGAAATGAGGCCGGTCGTTCCTAAATTAGCACTGTTCGGCGCCCGGATCGGGGCCGGACGCTTCAGCAGGGCCTGCCGTTTCGGAGGTCCGGAACCACATGTTGCTCACCGGAGGATATGTACGATGCGCACTTTCGATTTTTCTCCCCTTTATCGTTCCGCCGTCGGTTTCGATCGCATGATGTCGCTGCTCGACGCAGCGCAGAAGAGCGCGACCGCCGACAGCTACCCGCCTTACAACATCGAAAAGACGGGTGAAGACGCCTACCAGATCACCGTTGCCGTTGCCGGTTTCGGCCCGGACGACCTCGACGTCGAGGTTCGCGACGGCCAGCTCGTGATCGTCGGCAAGGGCGCGCCGGACGGCGAGAACGTCACCTTCCTGCATCGCGGGATCGCGAAGCGCGCCTTCGAGCGCCGTTTCCAGCTTGCCGACCATGTGGAAGTAAAGGGCGCCGACCTGCGTGACGGTCTGCTGGTGGTCGATCTCGTCCGCGAGATCCCCGAGGCGATGAAGCCCCGCAAGATCGACATTGCGTCGGGCGGGAAAGCGATCGAGGACCGGTCCGTTAAGGCGGCCTGACCCTCGGAAAATCAAGGAGCCGGGCCCTCGGGGGCCCGGCTTTTTCGTGGCGAAAACAGTCCGGAGGCGATCCGGTGCCCAACAGGGCGCGTTAACGTTCTGATGAAGGCTGTTGACGAACAGGCGCAGGGGCATTAGTCCCTCGCGGTTCGCGAGCGGCCTTTACCGTCGCGGCGCCGAGCCGGGCAAACCCGGCCGGTACGCCCTCGGTAGGACCTGGGAGGTTGGAACGAAAATGAGCACGATGCTCGACATTCAGGGGCTGACCAAGAGGTTCGGTCCCTTTACCGCCGTCGACGATGTGAGCTTCACGGTCGAAAACGGCGAGGTTCTCGGGTTTCTCGGGCCGAACGGCGCCGGGAAGTCCACGACGATGAAGATGGTGACGGGTTTTCTGCCGCCGACGGCCGGAACGGCCGTGGTGTGCGGCGCCGACGTCACCCGCGATCCCATCGCCGTCAAACGGCACATCGGCTATCTGCCCGAGGGTGCGCCCATGTACGAGGACATGACGCCGGCGGGCCTCCTGTCCTTCATCGCCGAGGTGCGCGGGCTCAACGGTCCCGCCCGGCGCGAGGCGATCGATGTCGCGGTTGGCCGGCTTCAGCTCGACGAGGTCTACAACCAGCAGATCGGCACCTTGTCGAAGGGCTTCAAGCGTCGCGTGGGCCTCGCCCAGGCGATCCTGCACGATCCCGACGTGCTGATCCTCGACGAGCCGACCGACGGTCTCGATCCGAACCAGAAGCACCAGGTGCGCGAGCTGATCGGACAGATGGCGAAGGACAAGGCGATCGTCATCTCGACCCATCTGCTGGAGGAGGTCGACGCCGTCTGCACCCGGGCGATCGTCATCGCCCGTGGCCGCAAGGTCGCCGACGGCACGCCGGCCGATCTGGAACGAAAGTCCGCCTACTACAATGCGGTGTCTGTGCGTCTGAATTCCGAGCATGTCGACAAC
>JAYQUR010000204.1:0-6394 GCA_038148075.1 Alphaproteobacteria bacterium
CCCAGATACTTACCCTGCTTCCGTGGATGCAGGTCGGGCTGACCATGCACATGGCGAAGCGCTTTTCGCGTTCGCGCTTCTTCAGCTGGATCAGGGACCACGGGATCACCTTCTCCGCCGGCGTCCCCACGGTGGTCAACATGCTGCTCAACGAGCCGCCGCCGGACGCCGAACAGGGCGCGCCGACGCTGCGGCTGATGACCTGTTCGACGGCGCCGCTCTCGCCGGATCAATGGGTGAAGTTCGAAGAGATGTACGGCGTCACGCTGCTGCAGCTCTACGGCATGTCCGAGGCCGGGTGGATTTGCGGCAACCGGCACTATCGGCGTCGCATGGGCACGGTGGGGCCGCCCGCGAAGCATCAGGAATTCATCATCGTCGACGGCGAAGGCAATGAATGTCCGGCCGGATCGGAAGGCGAGATTACGATCGGCGGACCGCAGGCCTGCCTCGGCACGATTTCGCCCGAAGGCGATTTCGAGACGCTCGCCGGGACGCGGATCAAGACGGGCGACCTCGGGGTCATCGACGAGGACGGCTTCGTCACGGTTACGGGCCGGACCAAGGACCTGATCATTCGGGGCGGGGTGAATATCGCGCCGCTCGAGATCGACAATATCCTGCTGAAGCATCCGAAAGTCCGGGAAGCGGCCGCCGTCGGAGTGCCCGACAGGATCTACGGCGAGGAAGTAATCGCCTACGTTGCGGTCAAGGCGGGGGAAACGCTTTCCGAAGACGACGTGAAGTCCTGGTGCGGCAACTCGCTCCCTGCCTTCAAGGCCCCCAAGCAGATCCTTTTCATGGACGACCTTCCTAAGTCGGACCGCGGCAAGGTGCTTCGGGACGAACTCAAGGATATTTGGCAGAAATCGCCGTAATCCGGCCATTCAAAGGCCGGTTTACGCAACGTTAATGTCGTGCGTGCTACCACCTCCGGGTTACCCGGAGAGAGTCCGAATGACTGCCGCAGCTGCCGCATCGATCGCCGAACAGGAAACGCACGCCCGATCCGTCGAAGCCGTGGCGGCCGACCAAACGGATTTTTCCTTTCGCTGTCTCGGATACGACTTCCGCGCCTGGATCGACTCTGACGCCGGTACCCCGTCGCTTTGCATCGCATGCGATCTTGGAGACCTTCCCTTTTCCGCCGAAAACCGCCAAGGCCGTCGAAACGCGCTCACGGTTTTGAGCCGGACTTCGGACCTCGGCGACACCAAACTGTATCTCACCGATTTCCGTCGGATATCGCTTCTGACGAGGGTGCCCGTTTCGGATGCCGGCGATACCCTCGAACTCATCAGTCGCGCCGCCTGGTCGGTTTGCAGGGTCCTCGGATATATCGGTATGTTCGGAGAATTCCTCGGGCCGCCGAAACCGGGCGAAACCCGCCCCGCACCCTGAGCTCAGTTCACCTGCGGCAGAACGAAAACCTGACCCGGGTAGATCAGGTCGGGGTTCCGGATCTGATCCTTGTTCGCCTCGAAAATGAGGGTGTAGCGTTTACCGCCCCCATATACGCGACGGGAAAGCCCCCAGAGCGTATTGCCGGGTTGAATGAACACCACGGATTCGCCGGCCAGCGTCGCGAACGGCTCGGCCCGCGAAAACGGCAATTCAACCCGGGCGACAACCTTGCCTGACCCATCTACCTCGTCCACCCGCATCTTGTAGAGCCCCGGCTTTACCGGAGTTTCGGGCACGACCGACCAGACTCCGCGTTCGTCCGCCGTGGCGCGGCCGATGAACTCGTTGTCGAGATAGATGCGCACCTCGGAGCCCGGTTTGGCGCGGCCCGAAATACCCAGCTTGTCGCCGGTATTGCCGTAATCGATCGCGTTGAGCGCAAGCCCCGTTCCGGTCCCGCCGCCGCCGGGCGTCTGGAGGACGACGGAGGTCCCGTCCCCCGATTTGGGTACCGCGACGGCGAGCGGCGCCGAAGGTCCGGCGGCCGGACGTCCGGCGATATCTTTGCCGGTTTCCGGTACGACCACGACGACGGTGCGGACCGACTCGGCTTCCGATCCGTCCGGCAGCTTCGCGACGATCGTCAGTTCATGCGAGCCCGCCTCCAGCGGCGTCTGGGGAACCAGCACCCATTCGCCGCGTCCGTCGGCCTGGACGCTACCGATCACGCGGTCTCCCATCCGAACCGTCACCGTCGAATTGGGCGGCGCCCGCCCGGCGATGACGATGTCGCCCTGCGGATTTACGCGGACGATATCGAAAGACGGCGCCCGCGGCGCCCGCTCGGTCGCGGGCGATGTGCCGTTGGCAGGGGTCTGCGTCCCGTTCGATGCCGCTTCCCCGCTGTCGGACCGCGAGCCGGACGGAGCGGCCGCGGAAGCCGGCGGCCTTTCGGGAGACGACGTGGGTGCGCCGGAACCGGATTCGGCGGTTTCCGCGGGAATGCGGACGGCCCCGACCGGCCTGTCGGGTTCGCGGTCGATGAAAAAGGTCAGCACGATCGCCGCAAGGACGATCAAGCCGCCCAGAATACCGACGATGAGGGGTCTGTTCACGCTGCCTCGCTTCCGAATCCCCGTTGTGCCCAGCACGAGAATACGGTCATCGGGGGAATCGCGCCATGCCTCTCCGGAATTTCCCTTATTTGGCGCGTCTCAGCTCGTTCCTGACCGGTTTTAGCGCCTTCAGATACGCCGCGATGGCCTGCCGATCCGCATCCGTCAGCTTGCCCGTATTGTGTTCGATCACATCGGCCATCAGCGATCCCGCGAAATCGAATTCGGGCGTCGTGCCCGATTTGAGGTATTCGGCGATCTGATCGGCCGTCCAGCCGAGCCCGGTCTCCGGATCCGGCGTCAGATTGGGAACGACGGCCCCTTCCGGGCCGTCCCCGCTTCCGGCAAGCCATTTGCCGGTATCCAGTCCACCCAGAATGTTGCGCGGCGTGTGGCATTCCCCGCAATGGGCGAGAGCGTTGCTGAGATAGGCGCCGCGATTGACCTGCTCCGTCGCGGCGGGATCGGGCAGGAATTCGCCTTCGGAGAAAAAGAGCATCTTCCAGCCGGTCTGCAGGAACCGCCAGCTGAACGGAAAGGCGATATCGTGCGCGGGGGCAGACACCGGTACCGGCGGTATCGTGTCCATGTAGGCCTTCATCGCCCGGAGATCGTCCGTCCCGATCCCCGTATAGGACGTGAACGGGAATGACGGGAAATAGTGCGCGCCATCCGGCCTCACTCCCTCCCGCATGGCGCGGATGAAATCGTCGTCCGACCACGCGCCGATGCCGTGCGTCCTGTCCGATGTGATGTTAGGCGGGTAGAAGGTTCCGAACGGCGTGACGATCGGGGCACCGCCCGCGAACGGCGCGCCTTTCTTCTTGAAGTCGGTATGGCAACTTATGCAACCGCCCGCGGTCACGAGATACCGGCCCTGTGCGACGAGATCGCCAGACTGAGCCGATGCCGCACCCGCCGAGCCCAGCAGTGCCGCCGCAACGGCGATCCGTTTCAGCAATCGCCCCGTTCCCATAGTCCGTCTCTCCATCGTCGGCTTGATGCGACCGAAGTTTCGTGGTTTCTCGTCGAGGGTCAAGTGACGACGATCACACAGCCCTAACGATGAACACGCCTGCCGCGTCGATCATCCCGTATAAAAGAGGAAATATGGCAAACGCGAACATACGATCCATCTGCGTCTTCTGCGGCGCCTCGGTCGGCAACGACCCCGCCTACGCTGCCGACGCCGCCGAACTGGGCAGACTCATGGCCGGGCGCGGCATCCGCCTCGTTTTCGGGGCCGGTCATGTGGGCATGATGGGGACCGTTGCGGACGCGGTCCTCGGCAACGGCGGAGAGGCGATCGGCGTGATTCCGGAGTTTCTCAAGGAACGCGAGCTTGCCCATACCGGGCTCACCGAACTGCATGTCGTCGAGACGATGCACGTCCGCAAACAGATGATGTTCGATCTGTCGGACGCGTTCGTCGTGTTGCCGGGGGGGCTCGGCACGCTGGAGGAAATGTTCGAGATGATCACCTGGCGCCAGCTCGGCCGCCACGAAAAGCCTATCGTGCTGATCAGCACCGGCGGCTACTGGGACCCGTTCGAACAGCTCGTCCAGCGGGTGGTCGATGGCGATTTCGCCCATGGCCGGGTGGAGAGCTATTTCAGCCTCGCCGCCAATCCGGCCGAAGCGCTCGACCGGATACTCGGCACCTGACAGTCGGACACGAAAAACCCGCCCCGGCGGAACCGGGGCGGGTTTTCGGTCGCACTATGCCGGACGATCAAGCGCCCCAGGGCGTGATCGCCTCCTTGAGCGATTTGTAGCCGTCGAGGAAGCCTGGCCGCTTGCCCTCGTAGACCTTGTCGAACGTCGCGAGCGCGTTGTCGAGATAGGCGCGCAGCTCGGCATTGTCCGGATTGGCGTCGAGATAGGCGTCCCGGATCAGCACGAAATGAATGCGCGGATCGTAGGGCTGCTTGGTGCCGCCCATCGACTCGTCGCCGTCCAGCAGGCGCAGCAGCATCGCATCGGCCGATCCCAGGGTCTGCTCGTGGATCGGCGGGCCCGCCATGCGGTGCATGACCGACGTCATGTCGCGGCCGTTGCCGGTGGTGTAGCCCATGTCGGTCCACGCCTTGCCCATATCGATATCCTGGCCGATATGCTTGGCCACGATGCCGCCGAACGCGCGCAGCGGGTCGGAGACGTCGGCCAGCAGGTCGGTAAGACGGTCGCCGTCGAGATCGGTCGCCAGGACGATGCAGTCGCGCTTCTCGATCAGGTCCCACAGCAGCAGGCCGTAGTTGGTGTCGGAGATGTGCTGTTCGATCCGGCCGCCCCAGTTCTCCATGCCGTCCTTGAAGTCGGCGGGGAGCAGCTTGATGATCTTGTCGATCCGCTCCTTGTGCTCCTCGTAGGGGTCGACGGCGTATTTGCGGCCGACCTCGAACTTGGTGCCCTGCAGCAGCCACGAGTGCAGACCGGCGTTGATGCCGTCTTCCATCGCCTGGGTCGGCTTGGTCGCGACGCGGCCGAGCGCGCCGGTCTCGTGGACCATCTTGAGGAACAGACGGTTGGCGTAGGCGAGCTGCACGCCGGGCGTGTTCATTTCCGAATGGACGATGCCCTCGTCGTTCACGTTGAACTTCGCGCGGTCCTGCGAATAGGGCAGGCACGGCATGCAGCGCACGACCGTGATGGGTCCGTAGGGACGAACGTTGCAATAGACGCCGGCCTGGGTGCGCAGCGGCGCATTCGCCGACTTGCCCATGACGACGACCTTGCCGCCCTTCCCGTCGTTGACGTAGGCGTCGCCCGCCGTCGACCACTTGATCGACGTGCACGGCATGTTGCCGAACCAGCCGAGCGGCGCGAGCTTGGTGTCGTGGCGGTACTGCGACCACATCGGAACCGCGTAGAACGGCAGGCCGAGAATGTCGATCGCGGCGATCGTGCCGAGCAGCGCATACGCATCGGTCAGCGAATGGGCGACCGGGTTGACGTTGCCGGTGAAGCTACCGCCCTTCCAGACCACGGCGTCCGGATGGCCGTCGGGCTTGAGGTCGCCCGGTTCGAACATCTCCTCGAAGATGGCGAACAGATCGCCGCCGTCGGCTTCCGTCCGTGCAATATTCATAAGATCGATCATGGGGCCTCTTCCTGTACCTCTGTTTGAATAGGTCGCCGGTGCGACGGCAGCCGGCGGGATTTCGTCTATGGGAAAGCGCGGGGCGCGGTTCGCTGCCGCCGCCGAAACCGGCCATAAAATGCTGGGTTCGGCCGTTTCTGTAAAGGGGCGGATGGTCGCAATCGCACAAGAAGCAGCGCGCGGCCCTAAACGGGGGGATTTTCCTCGATTTCCGTCCCTAACCGCTGTCCAGAACGCGGCCGGATTCGCCCTCGATCGCCTCCCTCACCGCGGGCTCCGTTTCCATAAGGTGGTTGAAGTTCCGCTTGTCGAGGCGGAGAAGCTGACACTCGGTAAGCGTCGTTACCGTCGCGCGGCGCGGGCCGCCCTCCAGGAGACCGCGAGCGCCGAAAAACTGGCCGTCATGAACGTGATAGACCTCGTTCGGCAGATCGACCTCGAGTTCCCCGGAAACGACGAAATACATCGCATCCGCGACCTCGCCGCGGCGAATAATGGTGTAGCGCGCGGGCACGATCTCGGGCGACAGCAGCTCTACGATGTCGGATATTCGCTCCGCATCGAGCACCGAAAAGGCAGGCACCTTGGCCACGAGGTTCCAGGTGACGACGAAGTTTCGGCGGCTCGCCTCCTCCATGTAACCGGCGGCAAAGATCGACGTCCACAGAACGAAGACGCCGATGCCCAGCACCATCACGATGCTGCCGACGATCCGGCCGGCCGTGGTGATCGGGGTGACGTCGCCGTACCCCACGGTCGTCAACGTGGCCATGGC
>JAYQUR010000205.1:0-6390 GCA_038148075.1 Alphaproteobacteria bacterium
CGTCCGTGCAGGCCGCGAAACGGAAAATCGTGCGACGGCAGGACAAGGACGTCTTCCGGCAGGTGCCGGAACTTGTCGAAGCTCTCCAGATAGTGCCGCAGCGGGTCGCTGTCCGGCTCGGTGTACCAGAGGCTGATGTTTGAACTGATCCGGGGCAGGATCTGGTCGCCGGAGATCAGCAGGTTCAGGTCGGCGCACCACAGCGACGCATGCTCATGCGTATGGCCGCTGCCGGTAATTACCCGCCAGTCGTTGCCGCCGATTCCGAAGGTCTCGCCATCCTGGATGCGGCGTACGGTTTCCGGCAACCGGTACCATGGATCCCGGAATGTCCGGCGAACGTCGCGGAATCCGTCGGTCATTTCCAGGGGAGCACCGTTGTCGCGGTAGAAATCGACCCAGCGGTCGAAATCGTGCGTCAGCGTTTCCGACACCGCGACATGGGCCTGCAGCCACTCGGTATAGGTCATCCAGAGCGGTGCGTCGTAACGCTCGGCGAACCATCCGGCGAGGCCCATATGGTCGGGGTGGAAATGGGTGCAGACGATGCGGCCGATCGGCGCGTCGCCGACGATATCCGGCAGGACGCTGTCCCAGATATCCCGCGTCCGGTCGACGTTGTAGCCGGTATCGACGACGGTCCACGCGTCGCCGTCCGCCAGCAGCCACAGATTGATGTGATCCAGGGCGAACGGCAGCGGCATGCGGACCCAGACGATACCGGGCGCGACCTCGAGCGTCTCCCCGTAGTCGAGCCGCGCGAACGGATAATCGGGTTTATAGGACATGCCGCGGGTTATAGGGTCGCGCGGCGTCAGCGGCAACAGGATTGCAGGAAGTCCGAAACCATCGGAATGACGGCGTCGGGATCTTCGAGCTGGGGAAAATGACCCAGCCCGTCGATCATCTCGATACGGGCATGCGGAACGGCCGCCCCGATGCTCTCGAGCTGACTGGGCAGGCCGTACGCGTCCTCGCTTCCCTGTATCGAGAGGAGCGGCACTTCGATCCGGCGAATTTCCGCGCAGATGTCCCATGAATCGTAGAGAGTCCGCTGCCAGACATCGGTCCACAGGCCCAACAGATGCGCCGCGCGCACGCCATGGAACCGCTCCATCCAGTCGGGAATGTCGCCGTTCCGGTGCATTTCCTGGTGCCGCAGGACCTGGCCGTAGGTCAGTTCGTCCCGGCGGACGTGCGCCGCAAGCGTCGCGATGGCCCGCACCCGTCCCCGGTAGCGGGCACCGTGCAGAAGCGCGACGGTGCCGCCGTCGGAATGGCCGACGAGGCAGCAATCCTCGATCCCGAGGGCGTCGAGGACCCTTTCCAGGCGGTCGGCGGCATCGCCCATGAAATCGGCGGGAAACGCGTCGACTTTGGCGGAGCGCCCGTATCCGACGCGGTCGTAGGCAAAGGCGGGTAATCCGGCCGCCGCGCCGACCTGCTCGGGAAATCGCCGCATGGTACCGACGCTGCCGAGCCCGTCATGAAGGAAAACCAGGACGGGCGCGCCCGGCCGGCGCGGCGTTCGCCAGACGCCGAACATGCGGGCGCCGTCGACGTCGAACCAGGTTGCGCCGGGAACGTCGTCGGGAGGATCGGAAATACCGGAATTCGGTGCGTTATCGGGGATCATGCGGTGGCGAAACTATCAGCCGGACAAGAATTTGTTAACCCAAACGGCGTCAAATGGCGTCGGAGATTTTTCATGCTAAAACTGCGCCTTACAGCGCTACCGCTCCTTATGGTCGCGACCTGGAGCCCGCCGGCCGCCGCGTTCGAGCTGTTCGACCGGTTCATCGAATTCGCGCGGAAGCAGATCCCTCGCGAGGCCACGGAAAAGGACGGGCTGAACCCGCTCCGGATCGGCCTGATGCTTCCCGAAAGCGGCGAATTCACGGAAGCCGCCGCCCGGATCGAGCGCGGCTGGCGCATCGCATCCGCGCTGTCCAACGACGTCGTGGCGCAACGGCCGATAGAGATCGTCCGCGCCGATACGGGCAACTTGCCGGCGCTTGCTGTCGAAAATGCCATTCACATCTCCCGCAAAAAGCGGATCGACGTGTACGCAGGCATTATGAGCGCACGCGTTGCGCAGGCGATGATGCTGTTCGCAACCGACACCGACCGTCCGGTCGTCATCGCGGTCGCCATCGGCGAGAACGTGATGTCCGGGCCGTGTAATCCGCGCGTCGTCCGCACCTCGTTCAACGTTCGTCCCTATCAGGAAACCGTCGCGCGGTATCTCGCGAAGAAACACGATACGGTTGTGACGCTGGTGCCCGACGTTCCGGGCGGCCACAATCTTATCAAGCGGTTCACGGACACCTACAAGGCGGCCGGCGGACGCATCGTCGAACAGCTCTGGGCGCCGAACGGCCGCAAATACGACTGGTCCAGCTGGCTGACCCGTTCATCCACGGGCGGGCCGAAGATGATCTACGCGATCTTCGAGGGAAAAAACGCCGAGCGTCTCGTCTACCGCTACAGCCGGACCGGCCTGAAACGCCAGATCGCGCTCGTCGGGCCGGAATGGATGTTCGGGCCGCGCACGCTCGCACGCCGCGGCAAGCACGCCTCGGGTCTCCGCTTCCTCACCTCCTATCTGCCGGACCGCGATACGATGGCCAACCGCGTGTTCGTCGCCGCCTACCGCGAGGCCTACGGCGAAGATCCGGACATGTACGCCTATCTCGGATACGAGAACGCGCTGGCGGTGCTGCTGACGGTGTCGGATCGCGGCGGCGATACGAGCGACGCCGCGGCGTTCATCGCATCGATGAAAGCGCTCGATTACACGGCGCTGATGCCGCTCGGCACGTTCTCGTTCAACAAGTCCAACAGCGCATGGCTGTCGACCCTCACCTGGGTCGAGGTGCATCACCGGGACGGCGAAACCTGGCTGAGAAAGCTCGACATGATTCCGGTCGATCCAGACAACTCGTCCTGCCGCGCCGAAAGGGCGCACGCGAGCCGCTGACTTCTGTCGGCGCTGCACCGGCCTCCCCTGAGGATACTGGCCGGAACCGCGACGAGATACCTAGTAGCAGCCCGCTTCGCGGGCGCGCTGCTGCACCAGCGCAAGAACGGCGTCGATATAGGGCGTCTCTACGCCGACCAGCCGGCCCATCTCCTGCACCGCGGTCACGAGCGCGTCGATCTCCATCGGCCGGCCCCGCTCGAGATCCTGCAGCATCGACGTCTTGTGGGCGCCGACTTCGACCGCGCCATTGATGCGCTTGTCGACGTCGACGGCGAAGCGCACTCCGAGCTTTTCGCCGATGGCCTGTCCCTCGAGCATCATGCGCCGCGCGATCCCGCGGGTGCCGGGATCCGTACCGATCGTCTCCAGCGTCGCATGCGTCAGGGCGCTGATCGGGTTGAACGACAGGTTGCCCCATAGCTTGACCCACAGCTCGTCGCGGATGCGGGGGCGCACGGGCGCCTTGAAACCCGCCTCGATCAGCGCCTTCGACAGGGCCTGGATGCGGTCCGTGCGTTCTCCGGACGGCTCGCCGAGCGAAAACCGGTCGCCCTCGACATGATGGATCACGCCGGGTTGCGGCACGTCCGTTGCCGGGTAGACGACGCTGTGGATGATGCGGTCCGGGCCGATATGCTTCCACAGCACTCCACCGGGATCGAGGCATTCGATCCGCTTGTCCCGGTGCTCGCCTTCGAGCCCGTGGAAATACCACCACGGAATGCCGTTGACCCCCCAGACGACAGCGGTTTCGTCATGAAAAAGCGGCGCGAACCGCTCGGCGATGGGTGGCACCGAATGGGCCTTCAGCGTGACGATCACGTAATCCTGCGGACCGGCGTCTTCCGGATTCTCGATCGCGCGGACGGCGGCGACGCGCTCCTCGCCGTCGATCCGCAGCTTGAGGCCGTTCTCCTGCATCGCGGCGAGATGGGGGCCGCGCGCGATCAGCGTCACGTCCGCACCGGCGAGCGCAAGCCCGGCGCCGAGATAGCCGCCGATGGCGCCCGCGCCGTAGATGCAGATCTTCACGGCGGCCTCCTCAGCCCAGCCCGAGCTTCTCGGCGAGGCCGATGCGCTGAAGCTTGCCGGTGGCGCCCTTCGGAATCTCGTCGAGGATCAGCACGCGCCGCGGCACCTTGAAATCGGCAAGATGGCTGGCCACAAACTCGCGGACCTCGCCCTCCTCGGCCGTCTGCCCCTCGCGCAGCACGATCGCGGCCGCAACCTCCTCGCCGAGCTTATCGTGCGGCATCGCGAACGTCACCGCCTGCGCAACCGCGGGGTGATCCATCAGGATCTCGTCGACCTCACGCGGCGAAATCTTCTCGCCGCCGCGGTTGATGATCTCCTTCAGCCGCCCGGTGATCGAGATATAGCCTTCTTCGTCCATGACGCCCTGGTCGCCGGTGCGGAACCAGCCGTCGGTAAACGCGGACGCGTTCGCATCCGGATTGTTCTCGTAGCCCGGCGTGACGTTGGGGCCGCGGATGACGATCTCGCCGGTCTCGCCGACGTCGAGCAGCGCGGGCCCGTCCTCGGCCATGATTCGCACCTCGGGGCCGGCGGCGATGCCGACGGAGCCGGGCTTGCGGACGGCGGGCGGCAGCGGGTTGCACGCCATCTGGTGCGCCGCTTCGGTCATGCCGTAGGCCTCGACGACCGGCGCATCGAAGGTCTCCTCGAGCTCCTTCATCACCTGCGGCGGCAGCGACGACGACGACGAGCGGACGAGGCGAAGGTTCTTGCGCGCCCGCTCGAGGCTCTCGGGATTGCGTCCGGCGCGCGCGATGATCGCCTGGTGCATCGTCGGCACCGCCGTGTACCAGGAAGGTTCGATCTCATCGAGCCAGTTGAACACGCGCAGTGCGTTGAATCCCGGCGCGCAATGCACGCTGGCGCCCGCCGCGAGCGACGACAGCACCGCCGCGATAAGGCCGTGGATATGGAACAGCGGCATGATGTTCATGCACCGGTCGTCGGCCACGAGCCTGAGAGAAGCGCCGATGTGACGGGCCGATGCAGTGACGTTCGTCTGGGTCAGCGGCACGATCTTGGGTCGCGATGTGGTACCCGACGTATGGAGCACCAGCGCGACGTCGTCGGGGCCGGCCGGCCCGCCGTTCGCCGCGGCACAGCCCGCGCCGTCTCCCTCAAGGGTAAAGTTGCCGGCAGGGCCGCTTTCGTCGGCGACCAGCGTGACGACGGGGATGTTCCGCTTCGCGGCGACGGCGAGCGCGGGCGATTCCGACCCCCGCTCCACCACCAGCGCCTTGGCGTCGAGATCGTCGAGATAGAAGTCGAACTCTTCCTCGCGATAGGCGGGGTTGAGCGGCGCCGTCGTCGCGCCGCAGCCGATGGTGACGAACGCGCTCGCCATTTCGGGACTGTTGGGCAGCACGATGGCGACCCGGTCGTTGCGCCCGACGCCGAGCTCGTTGAGCCGCGCCACCGTCGCCTCGGCAAGGGCGCGCAGGCCCGCGTAGGTCAGCGCGTCGCGACCCGGCGCGCCGATGGCGGGCGCGTCGTCGGCGCCGTTCCGCAGAAGCTCGGTAATCGTCGTGTAGTCGGCCATTCTCGTTTCTTCCTTTCGCTCGTCCCTCAGACGCCGTATTTCGCCTTGGCTTCGATCCGGCGGCGGTGGAGCACCGGCTCGGTGTAGCCGCTCGGCTGTTCGCGCCCCCTGAACACCAGATCGCACGCGGCCTGGAAGGCGACGCTGTCGTCGAAGTCGGGCGACATGTTTCGATAGGCGGGATCGCCGGCGTTCTGCCCGTCGACCACGCCCGCCATGCGCTGCATGGTCTCGCGCACCTGGTCTTCGGTGCAGATGCCGTGATGCAGCCAGTTCGCGATGTGCTGGCTGGAGATGCGCAGCGTGGCGCGGTCCTCCATCAGGCCGACATTGTTGATATCGGGAACCTTGGAACAGCCGATCCCCTGCTCCACCCAGCGCACGACGTAGCCGAGGATGCCCTGGGCGTTGTTGTCGAGCTCCTGCTGGATGTCGTCGGGCGACCAGTTGGGCCGGTCGGCGACAGGCAGCGTGAGGATGTCGTCGAGGCTCGCCCGCGGCCGGGAACTCAGCTCGTTCTGGCGCGCGAACAGGTCGACCTTGTGATAGTGCAGCGCATGCAGCGTCGCGGCGGTCGGCGACGGCACCCAGGCTGTATTCGCGCCGGCCAAGGGGTGGCCGATCTTCTGCACGAGCATATCGGCCATCAGGTCGGGCATCGCCCACATCCCCTTGCCGATCTGCGCCTGGCCCTGCAGGCCGCATTCGAGCCCGATATCGACGTTCCAGTCCTCGTAGGCCTTGATCCAGGCGGATGCCTTCATATCGCCCTTGCGGATCATGGGTCCCGCTTCCATGGAAGTGTGCATATCGTCGCCGGTACGGTCGAGTA
>JAYQUR010000206.1:0-6389 GCA_038148075.1 Alphaproteobacteria bacterium
CATCTCCTCGGTGAACATGTTGCCATCGTCCGGCCGGTTCAGCGTGATGGTGCCGACGGGTCCGTCTTCTTCGTAAAGGATTGTGTTGTAACTCACGGCGTGCTTTCCCGTTTCCCTGCTCGGGTAATTACGGGCGATCCTAATGCGGATCGCGGGGCTGGAAAACCTTGCCTCCCGCATGGGCGTCTGCGACGATTCCCGCGGAAAGGGTCAACCCGATGCTCGAGCTCTATCACAACGGGTCGTCCGTCTGCGCAGCCAAGGTCCGAATCGCTCTCGCCGAAAAGGGTATGGGGTGGTCGGGGCACTATCTCGATGTGCTTGCGGGCGATCAGTTCGATCCCGCCTATCTCAAACTCAATCCCAAGGCGGTCGTCCCCACGCTCGTGCATGACGGGCTTGTCGTCACAGAATCCACCGTCATCTGCGAATATCTGGACGATATAAAGCCGGCGCCGGCGCTGCGGCCGTCGACGCCCGGCGGCCGCGCGGCGATGAGGCTATGGACAAAGACCGTCGACGAGGAACTGCACCCCTGTATCGTCGACATCACCTTCGTCGTCTCCCATCGCCACACGGTGATGGCGAAGGGCGAGGAGAACACGCAGCGCTTCATCGACGGGGCGCCCGACAACGTCAGCCGCGCCCGCCGGCACGGTTGGATCCACAAGGGCGTGCAGTCACCCGACGTCCAGAACTCGGTCTTGGTCTATCGCAAGGCGTTGGACCGGATGGAACGCGCGCTGGACGACGGACCGTGGCTCGCCGGAGAGGAATACTCGCTCGCCGACATCGGCATCGTGCCCTTTGTAAACCGGCTGTACATGCTCAACATGGCGAGCCTGTGGGAAGGCACGCACCCGAATATCGAGGATTGGTTCCGCCGTATTCGCGCCCGGCCCAGTTTCGACGAGGGCATCGAGAAACATCTTCCCGCCGCGTCGCGCGAAGACCTGGTCCGCAACGGCCGGGAAGGCGGGCCCGAGCTGCTGGCGGCCTGCGGGATCGTCTGAGCGGATCCCGAAGATTTCGAGGACCGTGATCCCGTTTCGACGGCGCTTCGTAGCGTCGGTTGAAGCGGATTTCGGCGCCGTCCGAAAAAATTACGGACATTGAAATCCAGAATAAAAAGAGCGCCGTACTCGAGATATATTTTCCGGATATTCGAAAAAACCGGGACGGATCGAAAAATTTGATGATTCTTCGAACAGGAAACCTTTGTGGAGACTTCAAATGACCAATATCAAGTCCCTTCTCGGCGCGACCGCCATTGCTGCCTCCCTCGCCATCGCCTCTCTTCCGGCGAAGGCGGCGGATATCGTCGACACCGCCGTTTCGGCGGGCACGTTCGGTACGCTGGTTGCCGCGGTCAAGGCCGCAGGTCTGGTGGAGACGCTGAAGGGCGAGGGTCCGTTCACGGTGTTCGCGCCTACCGACGAGGCCTTCGCAAAGCTTCCGGCCGGCACCGTCGACATGCTTCTCAAGCCGGAAAACAAGGAAAAACTGGTTTCGATTCTCACCTACCACGTGATTCCGGGCAAGGTGATGTCCGCCGACATCGCCGGCAAAAGCATGATGGTCGCCACCGTGCAGGGCGCGAAGATCAACGTCGACGCCATGAAGGGCGTGACGATCAACGACGCCACGGTGGTCGCGGCCGACGTGGCGGCGTCCAACGGCGTCATCCACGTGATCGACAAGGTCATCCTGCCGCCCCAGGAATAATCAGCGCAATTTGCGGAAAATGGCCCCGGCAACGGGGCCATTTTTCGGCTTTCGCGTGATCCGCCCGACGCCTCCATACGTAACTATCTCACTTTCGCGACACTTACGCTCGGAGGGGCTTTTGCAACTTGCTCTGGAAACTGCCCGTCGACCGGCGAAGCCGCAGTTCAGACGTCCTGTGACCATCGCTTCGGTGAAACTTGGAACGAGTGGGTCGACGTCATATATCGGACGTCATGACAGACAGACCGGCGCGGGCGACGACATGATTGCGATGGCCGATTTCATCGAGGCCGTCGCTGCCAGCCGCGACAAGCGGGCCTTTGCGGAGCTATTCGAATTTTATGCTCCGCGCATCAAGGGCGTGCTCCTGCGCGCCGGCGCCAGACCGCAGGAAGCGGAAGAGGTCATGCAGGAAACGATGGTGCTGGTATGGCGAAAGGCCGGTCAGTTTGATCGCAAGAAGGCCTCGCCGTCGGCCTGGATCTACACGATCGCGCGCAATCGGCGCATCGACCTGATCCGGAAGGAGCAACGCCCGGAACTGGATCCGGAAGATCCGTTCTTCAAAGCCGCCGCGGAAGTTCCCGACGGCGAGGAGGTATACGGAAACGTTCAGCGCAGCGCGATCCTGGAGGAGCATCTGAAGGACTTGCCGCCCGAACAGCTGACGCTGGTCCAGAAGGCCTTCTACGAGGACATGACCCATCAGGAAATCGCCGCCGAGACGGGTCTGCCCCTCGGAACCGTAAAATCGCGCATCAGGATCGCGCTCCGCGACCTGCGCGCCAAGTTGACCGGAGTCGAGTTATGATTTCGCATCACCCCCATGAAGACATGCTGATCGAGTATGCGAACGGCAGCCTGCCGGCCGCCGAGTCTCTGCTCGTTGCGAGCCACGCTTCGATGTGCGGCGAATGCCAGCACAGGATTGCCGATGTCGAAGAGATCGGCGCGGCGCTCCTGGACAGTATCGAGGAAGCGCCGATCGACGAGAAATCCCTGCGGTCCGTGCTCGATCGTATCGACGGCCTGTCGGCGGAAAGCGCCGCGGGCGGCGTCGGAGAAGACGGGCGGGCGGAACTCGACGAGGAGACGCTCAGTCTTGTCCCGCCGCCGCTCCGTCCGCTGCTCACCGACAGCCTGTCGTCTCTGCAGTGGCGCCGTATCGGACGCGGCCTGCGCCGGGCCGCTCTCGGCAGCTACGGGGCGGGAAATGTGTCGCTTATCGAAATCCGTTGCGGCGGCAGCGTGCCCGCTCATACCCATACGGGCGACGAATACACCCTGGTTCTTCGGGGTGCGTTCCATGACGAAACGGGCGAGTACGCCACGGGCGATGTCGCCTATGCCGACCCGGATATCGATCACCGCCCCCGCGCCTCGTCGGACGGACCCTGTCTGTGCCTGACGATCGAGGGCGGCCCCATCCGTCTGACCGGACCGGTCGGGCGGCTGCTCAACAGAATCGTGAAGGGCTGAAGAGGCTCAGTCGAGCAGCAAGACGACAAGCGCAACGACCGCGAGAACCGACGCCGCGACGGGCGTGTGACGGCTTGGCGACATCGGCCGTAACCCGCGATTCCGATCGCGGTCGAAAGCGAAATATCTGTCGCAATCCCAGGGCATTCCGAAACCGGCTATAGCCTTTTCCCTTTCGCCGCGCGCCATGGCATAAAGGCGCCCTCAAGCAAGGGAGTGGCGAGACATGGATGCTTCTTCGGGGCAGCGGACCTACCGCGATCTGCAGCAGCATATCGAAGAGCTCAAGGCGCGCGATCTGCTGTACGAGATCGACGAGCCGGTCAACAAGGATACCGAAATGTCGGCGCTCGTTCGCTGGCAGTTTCGAGGGGGACTGCGTGAGGCGGACCGCAAGGCGTTCCTGTTCAACAACCCGACGGATTCGAAGGGCCGGAAATACGATATCCCGGTCGTGATCGGCGCGCTTGCCGCAAACCAGGACATCTATGCGACCGGCATGGAAGCCGAGGTTTCCGACATCAGCGCCAAGTGGGATCACGCCATCGCCAATCCCATCGCGCCGCGGCTCGTCAACGAGGCGCCCTGCCATGACGTGGTGATCGAGGGCGACGACCTGCTGGCCGAGGAGGGCGGGCTGGTCCGGCTGCCGATCCCGCTGTCGACGCCGGGCTTCGATTCGACGCCGACCCTTGCGGCCACCAACGTCATCACCAGGAACCCCGATACCGGCACCCAGAACATGGGCACCTATCGTGCGGGCCTGAAGGCGTCGAACCGCCTGGTCGTCCGCATGGCGACGCGCGTCGGCGGCGCCGAGGGCTACATGCACTGGAAGACGCACAAGGCGCGCGGCGAGAAGCTGCCCTGCGCCATCGTCGTCGGCTGCCCGCCCTATGTCGCGTTTATGGGCCCGCAGAAGCTGCCGATCGGCATGGAGGAACTGCACGTCGCCGGCGGGCTCGCGGGCGAGCCGATCAACGTGGTCCGCGGGCGCACCGTCGACCTGCTTGTGCCGGCGGAGGCCGAGCTGGTAATCGAGGGATTCGTCGATACCGAGCATCTCGAACCCGAAGGCCCGTTCGGCGAAAGCCATGGCCATGTCGCGCTGGAGGAGATGAACCTGCCGATGCAGGTCACGGCGATCACGCACCGCAAGAATGCCGTTATTCCGTCCTACATCTCGCAGGTCGCGCCGTCCGAAAGTTCGGTCATCAAGCGCGTCGCCTACGAGCCGCTGTTCAAGGCGCATCTGCGCGACCATCTCGGCATCAAAGGCGTGAAGCGCGTACAGCTGCACGAGCCGCTGACCGGCCTTCTGCGCGTCACGATCATCCAGCTCGAACCCGAGACGCCGCGCACCGAGGTGTGGCGCGCGCTCTACGGCGCAGCGAGCTTCAAGGGCGATTGCGGCAAGATCACCATCGCCGTCAACGAGGACATCGACGCCGACAACGCCGATGCGATCCTGTGGGCCATGGGCTACCGGCTCAACCCGGCGGAAGACGTCGAGGTGCTGAAGCATCGCGGCCAGGGTCACGGCCCGCGGCGCGAACACAAGGGCGAGGAGGATTCGACGCTGCTGATCGACGCGACGATGAAATCGCCGATGCCGCCGCTGGCGCTCCCTACCAAGCCTTATATGGAAGCCGGCAAGGAGTTGTGGGAAAAACTGGGTCTGCCTCCGCTCAAGCCCGAATCGCCGTGGCACGGCTATTCGCTCGGGGACTGGTCCCAGGCCTGGACCGACGCTGCCAAGCGCGCCGCCGACAGCGACTGGCTGGAAAACGGCCGCCGCACGCTGCAGCGCCAGATCCCGGCCGATGTCACGCCCGAGACCTCCGTTCGCGACGTCGAGGACGGCTGGGAAGACGAAACCGAATGGACAAAACGATAACCGATAGGGGAGCCTGTTAAATGGACGCCGCTGAACGCCGCGACTTCGTTCGCAACCACCGGACCTGCATCTTCGGATACCCGCGGAAGAACCACGGGCCGTCGATGTCCTGCGTCTATTACGTGATGGATGGCGACGACATTCTCGTCTCCTCGATGCTGGACCGGGCGAAACCGAAGGCTATCGCGCGCGACGGCAGGGTGTCGCTCTGCGTGCTCGATGAGAACTGGCCGCCGACCTATATCACCGTCTACGGCCGCGGGACGGTTGAGAAAGAAGGCGGCGACGAACTCCTCATCAAGATCTGCGAGCTGATGGCCGAAAAGCCTATGCCGGAGCCGGAGCGCGTGAAGCTGCGCAAGCTGGCGGAAGAGGAAAAGCGCTGCGTGATCCGCATCAAGCCGGAATCCACTTTCGAGACGCCGCCGCGCCACGTCTACGAACCCGAGGATGTCGATACGCTGACCCACTGGGTCGGCAACTCGCTGCCGTGGAACGACGACTGAACCGGGAAACCGGCCGGTGAGCGCCGTCGCGCTCGCCGACGATGCGCCGGAAATCCACTGGCGCAACCTGATCTGGGTTGCCCTGTGTCTCGGCGCGATGGTCGCCGCCATCGCTTCGGGAGACCTGTTCGCGCTCAATTTCGTCCACGTGCTGGCCGGTTTGCTGTGGACCGGGATCGACCTGTTCATGGGCTTCGTGATCGGTCCGATCCTGCGCCGCGTCGATCCGCCGGTCCGCCGAGCGATCGCGCTGCGGCTGATGCCGCGCACGCTCTTCATCATGCCGACGCTTGCGATCGTCGCACCGACGTCGGGATGGTATCTCGCCGAGCTTTACGGTCTTACGGATATCGCGTGGCCGGAATACGGCTGGATGGCGGCGGCGCTCGTCATCTCGACCTTGCTCGGCGTCATCGGGCTCGGCGTCATCCTGCCCACCAACCTGATCGTGTTCTTCGAACTGCGCAAACGCGATCCGGACGGTCCGAGAATCGCCCGCCTGATGAAGCGCTACATTTATGCCGTCGCGCTCCAGGGTGCGATGCAGGTGGGCATCGTCATCGTCATGGCGCGTTTCGCGACGGGTGTCTGACGCCGTGATATGATATCGTATGATATGTTTATGAAACCGCAGGACGTCCGATGGAAACTCTCAGCCTCGCCGACATGATCGAATTCACCGAGACGCGCCGCGTCAAGAAGCGCGTCCTCGGGTCGGACCACATGGTCAGCGATCTTCTCTGTTACGAACCCGGGCAGGGAACGCCCGAGCATCATCA
>JAYQUR010000207.1:0-6360 GCA_038148075.1 Alphaproteobacteria bacterium
CATCTGGACGGCCGCCCCCGGGCGGCCGTTCTTTTTATGCGACGGCTGCGGCGCTATAGTTCCTGCAACGGGCGCGAGACCCCACCGGAGGCACATCGTTCATGCACGGAACCGTCGAATCAGGCCGCATCGGGGATTCTGTTCTCCGTAAGGAAGACCGCAAGTTTCTCCTGGGTAAAGGCAAGTTTGTCGACGACATGCACCTGCCCGGCGAAACGGTCGCCGCGTTCGTCCGGTCGCCCCACGGTCACGCCGACATCGTCTCCGTCGATGTCTCCGCCGCGAGCGCCCTGCCCGGCGTCGTTGCCGTCTATACCGGCGCCGACATGGCGTCGGACGGCGTCGGATCGGTTCCGTTCATGTGGCTGATGCGCAACGACGACGGCAGCCCGATGGCGCAGCCGCCGCGCTGGCCGCTTGCCCGCGACCGGGTGCGTTATGCGGGGGAACCCGTCGCGATCGTGATTGCGGAAACCCGCCTCCAGGCAGACGACGCAGCGGAAGCGGTCCGGGTCGAATACGCCTCTCGCCCCGCCGTCGCCGACATTCGCGCCGCCCTCGAACCGGGCGCGCCCAGCGTGCACGACGAAGCGCCGGAAAATCGCATCTACAGTTGGGGCCGCGGCCCCCGGGAGGCGGCCGAAGCGGCCATCGCGGACGCCGCCCACGTGATCGAACTGGAGCTGATCATCAACCGGATCGCCTGTGCCGCGCTCGAAGGCCGCGTCTGCCTCGCGACGCACGACCCGCTGTCGGACTCGACGACCCTCTACAACGCGACGCAGGCCCCTCATCTCATCCGCCGCTCGGTGACCGAAGCGCTCGGGCTCGCGCCGGATACGCTCCGCGTTGTCGCGCCCGACGTCGGCGGCGGTTTCGGCACGAAGGGGAAGCATTATCCGGAGGAGACCGTCCTCGTCTGGGCGGCGCGCCGTCTCGAACGTCCTGTGCGCTGGACGTCGAGCCGGAGCGAAGCTTTCATGTCCGACACCCAGGCGCGCGATCATCTGACTCGCGCGCGTCTCGGCGTCGACGAGAACGGCCGGTTCGTCGGCCTGCAGGTGGAAACGTTCGCCAACGTCGGGGCGTATATATCGACGTTCGGAGCCAGCATTCCGGGCGCGATCTATTCGGCTCTTCTCGCCGGCGTCTATTCGACGCCTGCCGTTCGCGTCCAGGTCACTGGCGTGTTGACCAACACGGTGCCGACGGATGCCTATCGCGGCGCGGGTCGCCCGGAGGCTTGCTACGTCCTCGAACGTCTCGCCGACGAGGCCGCGCACCGTCTCGGGCTGTCGCGCGACGAAATCCGCCGACGCAATCTGATCCCGGCGGACGCGATGCCCTATGCGACACCGATCGGCCCGACATACGACACCGGCGATTTTCCCAAGATCATGGAAAGACTCCTCGAGGCCGGCGACTGGAAGGGATTCGACGCGCGGCGGCAGGAGAGCGCAGCGCGCGGACTGCTGCGCGGCATCGGCCTCGCAATGTATGTCGAGACCTCAGGCGTCGCCCCGTCGAAGCTCGCCGGCATGCTCGGCGCGCGCATCGGGTTCTTCGAGAGCGCCGAAATCAGAATAGACGCGAATGGCGGTGCCCAGATTCTCGCGGGAACGCACAATCACGGTCAGGGCCACGACACCACGTACGCGCAGATCGTCGCAGACCGGCTCGGTCTCGACTACGACCGCATTCGCGTCGTCGAAGGCGATACGGCAGCCGTACCGATGGGCACGGGCACGTTCGGATCGCGTTCGATCGCGGTCGGCGGCTCGGCAATCGCGGTTGCCGCCGACAAGATTGTCGCCAAAGGCAAGCGGATCGCAGCAAGCCTTCTGGAGGCTGCCGAGGAGGACATCGAGTTCCGCGACGGCACCTTCTCCGTAACCGGCACGGATCGCACCATAGCCATCGCCGAAGTCGCCAACGCCGCCAATCTCGGACATCTGTTGCCGGACGGCGTGGAACCCGGCCTGAACGAAAGCGCGTTCTACGACCCCACCAATTTCGCCTATTCTAACGGCGGCCATCTCGTCGAGATCGAGATCGACCCCGACACGGGCAATCTCGACATATGCCGATACTATGTGGTGGACGATATCGGCACCGTCATCAATCCGATGATCGTGGAGGCGCAGATTCACGGCGGCCTTGCACAAGGAATCGGCCAGGCACTGCACGAACTGTGCGTCTACGAGGACGGTTCGGGCCAGATCCTGTCAGGCAGTTTTCTGGACTACGCCATTCCGCGTGCCGACGATCTCGTCGATTTCGAGGGCGAGTTCGACGAATCCCAGCCCTGTACCCACAATCCCTTGGGCGCCAAAGGCTGCGGCGAATCCGGATCCATCGGCGCTCCTGCCGCCCTCGTCAGCGCCGCCCTCGACGCACTCTCCCCGCTCGGCGTTCGGGACCTCGAAATTCCGCTGACGCCGCACAGGATTTGGCAATCGATCCGGGCGGCCGCGGGCTGACATCCGGTGGCGACATTCGCCGCGCGTTAAGTTCGCTGACGGGTCGCTGACCTAATCGGGTTTCTTCGACACCGAAACGGCAGACTCCGCCTGATTTCCGCAAATTTCGGGCAGTTTGACTGACCCATGCCTCCGCGAAATTGTGCATCGCAGCAATTTTTCTTCATTATTGATTAATTTCAAACAGGTATATCCGGTGCAGTGCATTTTTCGGAGTAGTCAGATGACCCAGAGAACCAACATTTTCGCCCCGCACCAGCCCGATGCGGCGGATTTCTACGCGCATTCCAGGGCGATACAACGCGAAGCGGAAATTGCCCGGTCCGAGCATTTCTGCAAAATGGTCAGCCAAGCTGCCAAGAAAGTCGGGGATGCCTACCGGAGCTTCGGGGATGTACTCAGCTTCACCCAGCGGGTGAACCAGGACGTTCGCCTCTAGATCCCAGCCGCAGGTTCGAAAGAAACGCCCCGGTTTACCGGGGCGTTTCTTTTTACGAGAGCGTTTTCCGAAGATCGGGATCGGACAAGGTCGTATCCTGTCCCACCGGCGCGTTATCGAGCGCGTCGCCGAGCGTGAGCGCCTCGACCCATTCCTCGGGCGGCCGAGCCGTTTCGTGCGGGCCGACCTGATCGAGTCCCCAGTAGATTTCGAGCCAATGCCCGTCGGGGTCGAGGAATTCGACCGCGATCTGCGCCCCCGCCCGCCGACGCCCCTCGAACTGCACCGTCACGCCGTTCGCCTTGAGATGGTTCCGTGCACGGATCACCTCGTCGAGGGAATCGACTTCGAACGCCATGTGATGAAGTTCGTCGTTCTCGGACGGCCCCTTCTTCCCGCCGACGAGGGCAACGCCATGGTGGTCGTTGTTGCATCGCATGAAGACCATACCGCCCGGGATCATGCTCTCCGGATAGACGTCCGATACCCGAAACCCCAGAATACGGGTATAGAAATCCGTCGATTTTCCCAGATCGGTCACGCGGAGGACGACATGGCCGATCTTGCTGATAGCGAAGGGAAGGTCGTCCGGCGTCTCGCGGTTGCGCAGCGCCTCGACCTCCTGGCTCTTCAAAGCATCGAAATCGACAAATCCTCTGGGCATTTCTTCCTCCCCTTCGCCGCGCGTCCGGATGGTCGCCACCCGCCGCCCCGGCATGAAAATCCCCGGCGGACCGCCCGCGGCGCGCCGATAAGCGGAGCCTACTCCGCCCGGCCTTGCGATCCAAGACGGGCCAAGGCGAAGATTGGGGCGAAGATTGGAAGACGTTATTTCGGCGCGCGTTCCGCGAGAATGTCGATATAGAACCGCAGGACGAGCTTGCCGCGATGATTGAATGCTTCGTTGCGGCTCCGGATAATGCCCCACTTGTCCCGGATGACCCTGTCCGGCTTCTCGACGATCTCATGCGAAAAAGTAAGCGTGTGCCCCGACTTCACCGGCACGAACTGCTCCAGGTCTTCGATCCGGACCCCGGCGCCGTTGCGCCGGCCGTCTTCCACGCCGAGCGCTTAGCGCTCCATGTAATCGATTATCAGACGCATCCAGATCGCGCAGATGTGCCATTTCGATGCGATCAATCCCCGATAGCGCGTGTCCAGCGCCGCTTCTGGATCGGTGTGATAGACCTGCGGCGTATACAGCTCGCCGAACTCGACGATTTCCTGTTCGCTGAAGGTATAGCTCCCGAAGACGTGGAATTCGCCGATCGGGATATCCTCGAACCAGCGGGATCTCAAAAACGACGGTTCGGTCATTTCGCTGGCGCTCGCTGGATCATCAGATACGCGGAAAGGGCCATGACTTTCTTTTCGGCCTGGTTGTGGACGTCGACCTCGAAGCCGACGAGGCCGTAGTCGGCGGCGGCGGCGTCTAGCGACTTGTCGACGATGGTTGCCCGCGCGGAGATTGTATCGCCGTCGAAAACCTGCCGGTACCACTCGAGCCAGGGAACCTTCTTGCTGCCCACGAGCCGGACATTCTCCTTGATCAACTCGCTGCTGAGCAGCTTCATCATCATCGCGGAGACATGCCAGCCGCTCGCGCACAAGCCGCCGAACAAAGAGGCTTCCGCCGCGTCGCGGTCGAGGTGATAGGGTTGAGGATCGAACTTCTCGGCGAAGCTTCGGATCCCCGCCGCATCGATATCGAGCCGATCGGTTTCGATCACCCGCCCGGTCTCCACGTCTTCCCAGAACATCGTCTCTCGCGCTGTCATTCAAAATCGGATTAGAAACTCATTGCCGACGGATGCCGCAATAGGCGACCGTCGGCACCCTGGCAAGGGACGCCCGGCAGGATCAGCGGGTTTCCCCGAGATACCAATCGAGAATCTGCTCGCCCGTCATTACGACCACGCCCGGCTTGTTCAACATGTATTCGAACAGCTCGCGCACATAGCGGATGCGATGCGGCACACCCGAGATATAGGGATGAATCGCAAACGACATCACGCGGACCGTCTCCGCGCTCTCCTCGTAGATCGTGTCGAAATAGTCGATCGCGCGCGTCTTGTAGACCGGCGAGTCGTGATTCTGGATCAGAGAAATCACGATGTCATGGATCTCGAAGTTGTACGGCAATGAAACGATGTCGCCGTGTTCGGTCTTCAACGGCACCGGCTGATCGTCGAACGCCCAGTCCCCGACATATTCGAATCCGGCTTCGGTCAGGTAGTCCAGCGTCTCGTACGTTTCGGTCAGCCCGGGCCCGAACCAGCCGCGGGGACGGTACCCGGCGATCCTTTCGATGGCCTCGATCGTCTTGCGGATATTTTCGCGCTCGTCGTCGACCTTGTGCATGGGCACCTGCTCGAACGCATGAGCATTGCACTCCCAACCCATCTCCAGGCAGCCTTCCACGACCCGCGGATACTCGGTGCAGGCCCGGCCGTTCATCGTGACCGTGCCCTTGACGCCGAATTCCTCGAACAGCTTCTTCAGCCTCCAGAAGCCGATCCGCATGCCGTATTCGTGCCATGACCAGTTCGGCACATCCGGCAGCATCGGCTGATGCTGCGGCGGCGGCAGGACGGTACGCGCCATCGCCCTTTCGATATCCCACACCTCGAGCGACATCAGCGGCCACAGGATCATTCGCCCGCCATCCGGCAGCGAAAGGCGCGGTCGGTCGTGAATTGCGGAATAGGGCGTCCGTTCGTTCGGTTTCATGGCGCTTCCGTGGTTCGAAGTGAAAGATCGGTGAGGCACAATAGCGCCGGAGCGCGGGCTGAAAAAGGCGGCCCGGACGCACTCGCCGACTCGACAGCCGGTTCCCGGGCGAGCATCATCGGCTCAGTCCGGCGAGCCGAAGCGGGTCGCGTCCGGACGGCCAAACACAATCAGCTGAAAGGCTAAGGGATGTTTTCGCACATCGTGCTCGGCACAGACGACCTGGCTGTTGCCAAGAAATTCTACGACGCGACGCTCAGCGCGATCGGCGTGCCGGAAGGCGCGCTCAACGAAGAGCGCCGGAGAATCTACTATCGTACGTCGACGGGAACGCTGGCCGTCGGCATTCCGATCGACGGGAACCCCGCGACCGGTGCAAACGGCGGCACCGTGGGCTTCAAGTGCGAGTCAGAGGAACAAGCCAAAGCGTTTCACGACAACGCCGTCGCCAGCGGCGGCACGAGCATCGAGGATCCGCCCGGCTGGCGCGACCTGGGAGGCGGCCGCAAGCTCTACCTCGCCTATGTGCGCGATCCTGCTGGCAACAAACTCTGCGCCCTGTATGCAGGATAGAGTTCTCGAAAAAAGGCGTCCGCCCGTCCGCAGCGCCGTTCGAAATCGATCGTTTGGAGGGATGGTGCCCAGGGGCGGATTCGAACCACCGACACCCGCATTTTCAGTGCGATGCTCTACCAACTGAGCTACCTGGGC
>JAYQUR010000208.1:0-6357 GCA_038148075.1 Alphaproteobacteria bacterium
GTCGGTCTGTGGGCCGGAATGTCCGGTCGCGCCGTTCGCGTCGCCGCGCCGGCTGCTTTCGCGGTTGCGATGATCGCGGGCGCGCTGCTTGCAATGGGCGGGCTCGCGCTTCCCGGCATCGAGACCGGCATCGCGGCGTCGCTCGTCGTGTTCGGCCTTCTGGCCGCCGCCGCGCTTCGCCTGGGTCCGGCTGCCGGTGCCGCCATCGTGGGCGTTTTCGCGCTGTTTCACGGCGCGGCGCACGGCGCCGAGCTGGCTGGCGCCTCGGCGCTTACCTTCATTGCGGGCTTTACCGCCGCGACGGCCGTGCTCCAGCTGACGGGCGTCGGCCTCGGCATTCTTGCGGTGCGCATCCGCGAGACCGTCGTCGTGCGCGCCGTCGGGCTTGCGACCGCAGCCGCCGGGATTGCCTACGCGGCCTTCTGAGGCGCCACCGCCGAAACGTTGAGGAACCGCCGGGCCTGTCCCGGCGGTTTCTTTATGAGGAAAGGCTTTCTCTCCGGGCCCGGAAATCGCCGCTCTCGACGAGACGCGAGGCGGTATAGCCGAATACGAGACCCCAGAACGCGCTGCCGATGCCGAATATCTCGATGTCGGCGACCGTCACCAGCAGCGTTACGAGGGCGCCGAAGGTGAAGCGCCCGCGAAACGATTCGACGAATGCCGATTGCAGAACCGGAAGCATCGCCAACCCGGCGAGACCGGCGATAAACGCGGTCGGCAGCGCCCCGCCGATCGCGACGGCGGTCGGCGCATAGACGCCGAACAGGATCAGGAACAGACCGAACCACAATCCGCCGATATACCGGGAGGCCTGCGGCCCCGAGACGTTGAGGATGGCGTTCGCAGGACCCATGACGACGGTCGGCACGCTCCCCATGATGCCGTAATACGGCGTCGCCGCGCCGCAGATCAGCGTTGCGGCGTTTTCCGGCGGCGGGTAACCGGCGTTTTTCAGGATGGCGAAACCCTGAATGTTGTGGATAGCGATCACCGTGATCGCGAGCGGAATCGAAAATTCGACGATCGCTTCCGTGCTGAAGACCGGTGCGAACAAGATCGGAGCCGCCGTCTCGATCGCCAGCCCGGCGGGCGGCGCAAAACTGTTCGTCGCCGCAACGGCGATGGCGCCTCCGAGCAGCGACGCGAGCAGTGGAGGAACCCGCGCCCGGAAGGCGGGAAAGGCGGCGGCTGCCAGATAGGCCGCGGCCATCGCGCCGGCGATCGGGGCGGCTTGATCGAATGCGCCCATCAGCCGCAGCCCGAAGGGCAGGAAAACGCCGGCGATCATCGCCATGACGATCGGTTCCGGCAGGGCTGCCGTCGCGCGCTTGACGAGGCCGGTCAGCGCCAGCCCGAGAATCAACCCGCCGGCGACGATATAGGCGCCGATCAGCTCGGCGAACGGGTACTGCATCAACGCCGGGCCGATGATGACGACAGCCGGCATGCTGTAGCCGATGGCGAGCGGTTGCCGATACAGGGTGCAGAAGACGAGGGTGAGCAGGCCGCTGAGCGTATAGGCCGAGAAGAGCCACGATGCGATAAAGGCCGCGGGCAGGTTCGCCGCCGTGCCGACCGCCAGAATCATCGCCCCCGGTCCCGACGCGGCGAACAGGAACGCGGCGATGCCGTTTGCCAGATTGTGACCGAAGGCGTGAGCGAGGATTTCGCGAGGCCCCGGAAGCGGTCGGTAAATCGGTTCTAGTGGCGGAAGGGGGAGGCGCATCTGTCGGTGAGTCTGGTGTGGGTTGGGCGGCAGCGTAGGGTCAGGAATTAGCTTATTGCCGCGTCCCAGACCAGTCCGCCGCCGACTCCGCGATATTTTGGATTCGTTAACCCGCATGTTTTATGGATAATGGAGGTTGAATCGGTTCCGGCTGGAACCACCGGGCGCTGTCCCGCGTTCGTTTAGAAGGTACGGCGTGTTGTCGGCGGGATCGAGTAGACGGAAGACGGATCGATGAACGGCTCGAAGAAACAGTTCATGCAGCGAAGCGGCCGCCGGGAAAGCGAGGCGCGTGCGCGCGTGCGTCGCCGCATCCTGTTTGTGATCGGTGCCGTCGGTTTGATCGTCGGCGTCCAGGCGGCAGTAGACAGTCTCACCCGTAACGACTGGGTCGGCATCGACGAGAAGGAAGCGGCCTTCGCGCCGCCGAGCGTCGGAGGCGTCGATGCGCCCGGCGCACCGACCGGCGTGCTCGGCGGGGCGGGAGCCGCCGGCGCGGCCGCCTCGGCGCTCCCGTCGGGGATGGATCCGTCCCTCAAGGCGAAGGCGAGCCAGCTTCAGAAGCGCTACGCCGACAAGCTGTCCAGCATGTCGACGCAGGACAAGATGCGCGCGTTCAGCAAGGCGTCGAAACTGCTCGGCCGAGACGTCAGCGGCATGATGGGGCGTTAGGAAGAACGCCGGTCGCCGCCGGATGCCCCGGTATCAGTCTTCCAGAGGAACCCAGGCGCGCTGAACGGCGGGCCGCGCCTCGATGGCGTCGTGCCACCGTTTCAGGTTCGGCCACTCCGCGAGATCGAGACGTCCCTGCGGCCCGTGAACGTGGACGTCCGCATAGATCGAGATGTCCGCGACCGAATAGTCGCCCGCAAAAAATTCATTGTCGCCGAGGTGGCGATCGAACGTATCGAAATTGTCGCGCACGACCGTTTCGTAATGCGCTTTCGCCGGGGGTACGTCCTCGGGAAAGCGCTGCCAGAACAGACCGTATTGCTGGGCCTGCGTCGTCCATGTCGACGAGCCGTAGAACAGCCACTGGTCGACCGTCACGCGCTTGAGCGGGTCGGTCGGGTAGAGTCCATTGTCCGCTTTCTCGCCGAGATATTTCAGGATCGCGCCGGATTCGCAGAGAGTCACCCGGTTTCCGCCCGGGCCGTCGTCGTCGGTCAGCGCCGGGATCTTGTGGCCCGGGCTGATGGCGAGGAAGTCCGGTTCGAACTGCTTGCGATCGCGAATATTGACGCCGTGCACGGTGAATTCCAGGCCGGATTCCTCCGCACCGTGCCGCGCCTTGTGGCCGTTGTCGGTATTCCAGGTATAGAGATCGATCATTGTCCCGCGCTCCCTCTGCGTCGTTCTGATGGTTCGTTGGCGGAACTTTAGCGCCCCGCGTGCTTGCGGGGTAGGGGGTCAGTCGACGAACATCGGGCCGGGGGCGGTGTGCAGTTCCTCGTAATGGACGAGCGAGGGCTCGTCGGGCAGGCCCGGCACGGGTCTGCCGTCGCGGAACGCCCATTCGCCGCGATCGCAGTTGGCGGCGGTGACGTAGCCGTTGATGTAGAGCCGGCGGTCGATCTTCGCCCGGTTCGGGCCGGAGCCGTGCAGCAGGTGGACGTGCCACAGGGCGACGTCGCCGGGGTCCATCTCGACGAAGGCGGCGCGCGCCGGGTCGGCGCCGACCGCTGCGAGATCGCCGAGGTCCATCTCCGTCTCCATCGACGACCGGGAGGCGTCGAAAGGAAGTTCGCCGAGCCGATGAGATCCGGCGCACACCAACATTGCACCGTTTTCCTCGCGCTGCGGATCGACGGCGATCGCCGTCTGAACGTAGGAGGCGGCGAGATTGCGATACGCCTCGCGCGGCCGCCTGGAGCGCGAATCCTGATGGAAGCCGAATTCGGCCATCGCGGCGCCCGGCGGCTTCCAGTGCAGCTGGTTTATGATCTGCTTGATGTCGCCGCCGATCAACGGAATGAGCAGGTCGCCGATCCGCGGATCGCGGCGGACGCGTTCCAGTCCCGGCTCGATCCAGCACGGCCACTGGACGTAGCGCAGGATAGGGCCGAGCGCCGCATCGGCGCCCAAGCGGAAGAACAGGTTGCGGTCGCGCCAGCTTCGGCCGCGCGCCATGCCCTGCGCGAGGAGACGGTCGAACGCCGTTGCCATGTCAGTAACCTCCGACGGCGAAAATACGCCGCGGACGACCGCGTAGCCGTCTTCGCGATACTGCGCGACGTGATCTGCGAGGGTGGTAAAAGAAGACGGAGACACGGGACGACTCGATAAAGGGGGCCGGTGGGTAGGCGGGCCCATCTTCGCCCGCGATCCCTAACATAAAGCAAATGAGGGATCTGCGCGCCGTTTCCAGATGTCCGGCGTTGGCGGATTTCAGGCTGGCCAACCGGTTCTCCCGCTTCCTGCACGACTGATATGCGTTTCGGGCACGGCTCTTTTTCTTGCCGTTTCGGGCCAAGCGGCGCTATTCCAGCGATGGTAGTTCCAATTCTTGCGACCGATGTCCCAGCCCGCGTCCAGATCCTCAGCCGAACCGCTGCCGCGCAACGTGCCGTCGCCCGAGACGGGGCATACGCGCGCACAGATGTATTCCGTCCTCGTCGGCGCCAGCATCATGCTGACCTTTTCGATGGGCATGCGTCAGAGCTTCGGTCTGTTCGTCACGCCGATGACGCAGGGCCTCGGCATCACGGTGGCCGACTTCACCCTCGCCATTGCCGTGCAGAACCTGTTCTGGGGCCTGACGCAGCCGTTCGTCGGTGCGGTCTCCGACCGGTTCGGCTGCAAGCTGGTGACGGTCGCCGGTACGTTCCTCTATGCCGGCGGTCTGTATCTCACCATGAACGCGACGGGGCCGATGGCGGTAATTATCGGCACCGGCCTGATGGTCGGGCTCGCCATGTCGTGCACGGCGCTGGCGGTCGCGATGGCGGCGACGGCGCGGGCGGTTTCCGCCGCCAGGCGGTCGATCATGCTGGGCTCGATCTCGGCGGCCGGTTCCATCGGCACGTTCATCGCCGCACCGCTGGCGCAGGGACTGATGGAGGCCGGCGGATGGGAGCTGGCGATGATCGGCTTCATCGGCCTGTGCGCGGCGATGTTGCCGGCGGCCTGGATGTCGGGCGCCGGCGACGGCGCGCAGGCGCGGCGCGAAAACGCCGCCGTCGACGTCGATGCCGGACTCACCTTCAGGGGCGTGCTGACCGAGGCGGCGAACCACCGCGGCTACGTCGTGATGGGCATCGCCTTCTTCGTCTGCGGTCTGCAGCTCGTCTTCCTCACGACGCACCTGCCGGCCTATCTCGCCCTGTGCGGCCAGTCGCCCGGCCTTGGCGCCACGGCGCTCGCCGTGATCGGCGCGTTCAATGCGGCAGGCTGCTACCTTCTGGGCTGGCTCGGCCAGAAGTTCCCCAAGCACGTGCTGCTCGGCACCGTCTATATCCTGCGGTCGGCCGCCATAGTGGTCTATTTCATGGTGCCCGCGTCGCCCACGACGACGCTGATCTTCGCCGCGGTGATGGGGCTGCTGTGGCTCGGCGTCGCGCCGCTGGTCAACGGCCTGATCGTCCAGATCTTCGGCCTGCGCTACGTCGCCACGCTGTCCGGCATCTGCTTCTTCAGCCACCAGGTCGGCTCGTTCCTGGGCGCGTGGGGCGGCGGCATCCTGTTCGACATCTTCGGCAACTACGACCTCGCCTGGCAGATCGGCGTCGTCATCGGCATCAGCGCGGGCATCGCGCAGGTCTTCATGGACGACCGCCCGACGAAACGCGTCGCAGCGTTCGGCGCGGCGGCTTAGAGCGAAGAATTTCGGAATTCTGGGAAGTGCTGGCGTAGCCGGACTGACGAGAGACCCAACTTCCCTACAGTCATGGGGAGAGTCCGGGAAGCCCATCACACATCACACACACACCACTTTGGGGCTCACGTCACAACACGTGCAACTTGAAGAGGTTCAGCAACTGTTTAGGCTAAGGTTGGAATGAAGCAGAACTACCCATAGTCCACGCTGCTCGTGCTAATCGAAGAGGGAAATATTGCGAGCGAACCCTGGTACACCGATTCTGGGTGGTATGCTCTTGCAGTTTCAGTACTCGCGTTTGGTGTAAGCGGGTTGAGCTACTTCCATGGCAAAAGAAGCACCAGGGCCAACGCTCAACGGAGCCTGGCTGAAAGAGCTGCGGAAATTAATGAGGCTTTTTTGCGTCACGACGTGAAAGGCCCGTACGCGCATAGCCTGAAAATTTCTGATGAACAGGTAAAAGATTTCACCGGCAAGACAGTGATGATGTTTTACCAGGTGAATTTGTTGCGCGATGTGTTTGAGCAACGTGACATCCTCGGAGAAGGCGTTGTGTCTTCCTACGAAGGATGGGCAAAGACAATTCTCCGGCCTTGGATAAACGACGACGAGGACATCAGAAACTCCTGGTCGCTCATGCTGGAAAGCCGAGACCTACTGGGTGGCGAATTCCTGGAATGGCTAACGGGACACATTGTCATTGGCCTGCCAGAGAAAAAGTCGAAGGAAAAGTCAGATTAACTCCATCGGCATAGATATCCTCCACTTCGCCTAAGCCTTGATCACTTATTACGGAGCGGCCGCCTCAATG
>JAYQUR010000209.1:0-6355 GCA_038148075.1 Alphaproteobacteria bacterium
CTCCTGTGCCACGCTCGCGACCGATCCGCTGGTCCGCGGCGAGTGGTTGCCGGCCGGCGTTCATCTCGACCTCGTCGGAAGCTTTCGGCCGGACATGCGCGAAGCGGACGATGCGGCGATTGTCGCCTGCCGGATCTATGTCGACACGCGCGACGGCGCGCTCGCCGAAGCGGGCGATCTGGTCCAGCCGATCGCGGACGGTGTGCTATCGGCTGCCGATATCGCGGGCGATCTCGCCGAACTCTGTTCCGGCTCGGTTGCGGCGCGAACGTCGGATGCGGAGCGCACGCTGTTCAAATCCGTCGGTACCGCGCTCGAAGATCTTGCCGCCGCGGAACTCGTATGGGAACGATGCGCAAAATGATCTATTAAGCCGACATGACCGGACCCGACCCCATCGAACGTATCTTCTGCGCCGTCGATACCACCAAGCTCGACGACGCGCTGCTGCTCGCCGAAATGCTCTCGGGCGAGGTCGGCGCGATCAAGCTCGGCAAGGAATTCTTCACGGCGCACGGCCCGCAGGGCGTGAAGCAGGTCGCCGATTGCGGCCACCGCATCTTTCTCGACCTCAAGTTCCACGACATTCCGAACACGGTCGCGGGCGGCATCCGGGCGGCGCTGCCGCTCAACTGCGCGGTGATGACGGTGCACGCCTCCGGCGGCCCGGCGATGCTGAAAGCGGCTGCGGCTGCCGCCGCCGAAGGAGGACCCAAGCGGCCCAGGGTCGTCGGCGTGACCGTGCTGACCAGCCTCGACGACGGCGATCTCGAGGCTGTCGGTCAGCGCGGCCCGGCTGCCGAGCAGGTCCTCCGGCTCGCGAAGCTGGCCGAGGCGTCCGGCCTCGACGGCGTCGTCTGCTCGCCGCAGGAAGTCGCCATGCTGCGCGCCGAGATCGGCGACAGTTTCGCGCTCGTCGTTCCCGGCGTCCGGCCCGACTGGGCGGGCGCCGACGACCAGAAGCGCGTCATGACGCCGGGCGAGGCCGTGTCCGCCGGCGCCGATCATCTCGTCATCGGCCGCCCGATCACCCGTGCCGAGGACCCCGTCGGCGCGGCGCGCCGCATCGCCGACGAGATTGCCGGCGCGCTCGCGTGAGCAGGCCGGGAACATCCGGATGACCTGCGACGTAAAGATCTGCGGCGTCAGCGACGCCGCCGCACAGGAGGCCGCGGTCGCGGGCGGGGCCCGGTATGTCGGCTTCGTCTTCTTTCCGCGGTCGCCCCGCAACGTCACGCTCGCCCAGGCCGGCGCGCTTGCCGCCCGCTTGCCCGCCGCCGTCGATGCGGTCGCGCTCACCGTCGATGCGGACGACGCGCTGATCGACGCCATTCTCGCCGCTGCCGAAATCGACATGTTCCAGCTACACGGCGCGGAGACGCCCGACCGCGTCCGCGAGATCCGTGCGCGAACCGGGAAGCGCACCATGAAGGCGATCAAGGTGTCCGCGGCCGAAGATCTCGCCGCGGCAGCCGCCTATTCGGATGCGGCCGACATGCTGCTGTTCGACGCCAAGGCGCCCGCCGGCATGAAGGGCGCGCTGCCGGGAGGCAACGCGGTTTCGTTCGACTGGACGATCCTGCAGGGCCGCGACTGGCCGCTGCCGTGGATGCTGTCGGGCGGCCTCGATCCCGGCAACGTTGCCGACGCGATCCGGATATCGGGTGCGCCGGCCGTCGACGTCTCGTCGGGCGTCGAATCCGCGCCGGGAACGAAGGACCCCGGGCTGATCCGGGCGTTTCTGGAGGCTGCGCAGGACGGTTCCGCTGCGGCGGAGAAAGCGCTAAACATCCGCCCGTCATGACCGCGACCCCAAATTCCTACCGAGCCGGCCCCGACGAAGACGGCCATTTCGGCATCTATGGCGGGCGTTACGTCGCCGAGACCCTGATGCCGCTCCTGCGCGACGTCGAAAACGCCTACGCCGCCGCGCAGGCCGATCCCGCGTTCCGGCGCGAGTTCGACGACCTGCTCGCCAACTATGTCGGCCGGCCGAGCCCGCTCTATTTCGCATCGCGCATCACCGAGCATTGCGGCGGCGCGAAGATCTATTTCAAGCGCGACGAGCTCAATCACACCGGCGCGCACAAGATAAACAATACGCTGGGCCAGGTGCTGCTGGCGCGGCGCATGGGCAAGACGCGCATTATCGCCGAGACCGGCGCCGGCCAGCACGGCGTCGCTACCGCCACCGTCTGTGCGCTGTTCGGCCTGCCCTGCGTCGTCTTCATGGGCGCGACCGACATCGAACGCCAGAAGCCCAACGTCTTCCGCATGAAGCTGCTCGGCGCCGAGGTCGTTTCCGTCCAGACCGGCTCGGCGACGCTCAAGGACGCGATGAACGCGGCGCTGCGCGACTGGGTCGCGCATGTCGACGACACCTTCTATGTCATCGGTACGGTCGCCGGCCCGCATCCCTATCCCGCCATGGTGCGCGATTTCCAGTCGATCATCGGCATCGAGGCGCGGGACCAGATCATGGCGGCCGAGGGCCGCCTGCCCGACAGTCTCGTTGCCTGCATCGGCGGCGGGTCGAACGCGATGGGCCTGTTCCATCCGTTCCTCGACGACGACGGCGTGAAGATCTACGGCGTCGAGGCGGCAGGCGAAGGGGTCGAAACCGGTCGCCACGCGGCGTCGCTCGCCGCCGGCCGTCCCGGCGTCCTGCACGGCAACCGCACCTACCTGTTGCAGGACGCGGACGGCCAGATCGAGGAAGCGCACTCGATCTCCGCGGGGCTCGACTATCCCGGCATCGGGCCGGAGCACGCCTGGCTGAAAGACAGCGGACGGGTCGATTACGTCTCTGCCACCGATCGCGAGGCGCTTGACGCGTTCCAGCTCTGCAGTCGCCTAGAGGGCATCATTCCCGCGCTGGAACCGGCGCATGCGCTGGCCTTCGTGCTGCGCCACGCGCCGACGCTGCCCGCCGACCACCTGCTCGTCATGAATATGTGCGGCCGCGGCGACAAGGACGTCTTCTCCGTCGCCGATGCGCTTGGGGTCGAGCTGTGAGCCGCATCGCCGCGCGCTTCGCCGCGCTCAAGGCCGAAGGCCGCGGCGGGCTCGTGACTTTCGTGACGGCGGGCGATCCGACCTACGAGATTTCCGCCGAGATCCTGAACGGGCTGCCGGGCGCCGGCGCCGACGTCATCGAACTCGGCATGCCGTTCACCGATCCGATGGCGGACGGGCCCGCGATCGAGCTTGCCGCCGGGCGCGCGCTGGCGTCCGGCCAGACGATGGCGAAAACGCTGGCGATGGTCGCAAATTTCCGCAGCTCCGACGAAGCGACGCCGATCGTTCTCATGGGTTACTACAACCCGATCCATGCCTATGGGCCCGACCGTTTCGCGGCGGATGCCGGCGCGGCCGGGGTCGATGCGCTGATCGTGGTCGACCTGCCGCCGGAAGAAGAGGCGGAGCTTCGCATCCCCTGCGACGCTGAGGGCATCGACATGGTGCGTCTGGTGGCGCCGACGTCGACGGACGCGCGAATCGGTACCCTCGTCGAAAACGCCTCCGGATTCGTCTATTATGTGTCCGTGCGTGGCATCACCGGAACAAGTTCAGCCGCGGCGAGCGATATCGCCGCCAATGTCGGGCGGATCAGGGCGCAGACCGATCTGCCGGTCGCGGTCGGATTCGGCATTCGTACGCCCGAACAGGCGGCGGAGGTTGCTCGGGTCGCCGACGCGGCGGTCGTCGGCACCGCCATTGTGGAGCGCGTCGCCGCCGGCATCGGCGCGGGCGGAGAGCCCTCGGCCGACCTGGTGGCGAACACTTTGTCTTATGTCTCCGATCTTTCGGCCGCCGTCAGGACGGCCCGCTCATGAACTGGATCACCAACTACGTCCGGCCCAAGATCCGCTCGCTCGTCGGCGCAAAATCCGACGTGCCCGAGAATCTCTGGCTTCAGTGCCCGTCCTGCGAACAGATGCTGTTCCACCGCGACCTCGCGGAAAACAGGAACGTCTGCAGCAATTGCGGCCATCACATGCGGCTCGCCGCGCGCGAGCGGCTGGAGATGCTGTTCGACGGCGGCGCATTCGAGGAAATCGAACTGCCCGAGGCGCAGGCCGACCCGCTCAAGTTCCGGGACCGCAAGCGCTATTCGGACCGCCTCAAGGAATCGCGGTCGGGTACCGGGCGCAACGACGCGATCATCGTCGCACACGGCACCGTCGGCGGTCAGAAAACGGTCATTGCGGTCTTCGATTTCAAGTTCATGGGCGGGTCGATGGGGATCGCGGTCGGCAACGGTATCCTTGCCGGCGCCCGTCTCGCGGTGCTGCAGGAAGCGGCTTTCGTCGTCATACCGTCGTCGGGCGGCGCGCGGATGCAGGAAGGCATCCTTTCGCTGATGCAGATGCCGCGCACCACCGTCGCCGTCCAGGAGGTGAAGGAGGCCGGGCTTCCCTACATCGTCATCCTGACCGATCCCACGACAGGCGGGGTGTCCGCGTCGTTCGCGATGCTGGGCGACGTCGCGATGGCGGAACCGGGCGCGATCATCGGTTTCGCGGGCGCCCGCGTGATCGAGGAGACGATCCGAGAAAAACTGCCCGACGGCTTTCAGCGCGCCGAATATCTGCTCGAACACGGCATGGTCGACATGGTCGTGCCGCGGGCGGAAATGGCCGGGACGCTGGGGCGGCTTCTCAATCTCCTGATGCGGCGCGTGCCGCCGGCCGAGATCGTTCCGCTCGTGCAGGCAGAGGCGGCCGGAGACGACGTCGATGACGGAGAAGCCCCCGCGCAGGAGTGACGCCGTTCTCGAACGGCTGACTGCGCTTCATCCCAAACTGATCGACCTGTCGCTGGACCGGACCGAGCGCATTCTCGGACAGCTCGGCAATCCAGAGCGCAGCCTGCCGTCCGTCATCCATGTCGCGGGGACCAACGGCAAGGGTTCCACGATCGCCTTCATGAGGGCCATCGCGGAGGCGGCAGGCTTGCGCGTGCATGTCTATACCTCGCCCCATCTCGTCCGCTTTCACGAGCGCATCGTATTGGCCGGCATCGAGATCGAAGAGGATGCGCTGCTCGCCGTTCTCGAGGAATGCGAAGACGCGAACGCGGGCGCACCCATCACCTATTTCGAGATCACGACGGCGGCGGCGTTTCTCGCCTTCTCGCGGACGCCGGCCGACCTTCTGCTGCTTGAAACCGGCCTCGGCGGCCGGTTCGATTCGACCAACGTGATCGAGCGTCCCGGCGCCACGGCGATCACGCCGATCTCGATCGATCACGTCCAGTTCCTCGGCGGCACGCTTGCCGACATCGCATTCGAAAAGGCGGGCATTCTGAAACGCGGCGTGCCGTGCGCGGTTGCCCCGCAGGCGCCCGAGGCCTTGCGCGTAATTGAAAGCCGCGCGCGCGAGGTGGGCGTGCCGCTGTCGATCGGCGGTCTCGACTGGACCAGCGCGCCGGTTCCGGGCGGCATGGTCTACCGCGACGAAGGGGGTGAGATCCATCTGCCCGCCCCCTCGCTGACGGGACCGCACCAGTACGTGAACGCCGGCACGGCAATTGCGGCACTGCGCTGCTGGAAGCCCGGATTCTGGGGGTTGGAGGAATTTTCCGAAGGGGTGTCAGCCGCATCCTGGCCCGCGCGGCTGCAGCGCCTGCGGACCTGCCCGCTGGTCGACACGATGCCTGCCGGGGTCGATCTCTGGGTCGACGGCGGCCACAATCCCGGTGCCGGCGTCGCGCTCGCGGACGCTGTGCGGGACTGGCGGCGCGCCGGGCCGGTGACGCTGGTCTGCGCCATGCAGGCGAACAAGGACGTCGCAGGCTTCCTCGCGCCGCTCGCGGCCGCGGCGGATGGGCTGGTCGCCATCGATCTGCCCGGTTCCACGCCCGGCCATGCTGCCGCCGACATCGCGGCCGTTGCCGAAAAAGCCGGTCTGACAGCCGGCACCGCGCCGTCGCTGGAGGCCGCCGTGCGGCAGGCCGCCGTGAACGGCGGGCGGGTGCTGATCTGCGGGTCGCTTTACCTTGCGGGCGAGGTGCTGGCCGAAAATCGGTAGGAATCGATTCCGGGCTGTACGCCTTTAGCCGGGAAGCCCGGCCGACATTACGTTGTTGAGGCGCTTCGCGAACGAAACCGGATCCGAGACCGCCTCGCCCTCGATGATGCGCGCCTGGTCGAGCAGCAGCCATGCCGCATCCTCGACCTTTTCGCCGGCGCCGTCCTTGCCGACGGAGTCCGCGAGCGCGGCGACCAGCGCATGCCGCGGGTTGATCTCGAGGATGCGCTTGAACGCCTGGTCGAGCTGCTGATGCTGCTTGAGCATGCGCTCGATCCGGAGATCCATGTCGCCCGCGTCCGAGACGAGGCACACCGCACTGT